>NZ_DAOLQM010000203.1:0-4045 GCF_035418125.1 Atribacter sp.
AAAGAATCAATCTTTTCGTGTTTTAAGGCAGCCATTCCCATCAAAAATGGATAAACATTACTCATCATGATTGGGGTTTCTAGTATATTATAAAGGATGTGTTGGGTGAGTAAGGATAAGGTATCGGCTTCACAAGCCCACATGATTCCCTTTTCTTGAAACAACAAATCCCACGCCAAACAGGGAGTGGTGTTAAAATAATAAGATTCATTTAAGCAGTTCGTCCCAATTCCTTTGATCGTCGCATCCCAGTCAATTTCTTTTTTAACAGCAAGATAGAGTTTGAGTGCATTTCCAAGAGCCCGACCCGTTACATTATCAATAGGTATAATCAAATTATTTTCAATCTTGGCAACTTCTTCTTCAGGTATTTTCTTAACTTCTTCTGCTAATTGTTTAAGGCTTTTTCGTATTATTCCAATACCAAATTTTCGGTTGATTTGCTCAGTACATTCCTTCTCCCACCAATAAAAACGCTTAAATATACTGGCTTGCATGCCCTTTCCGGGATTTTCCTGAAAAATAAGAAATTTGGTCGTTTTCATTTCTCTTTTTAGGGCTAAGCATTTGAGGATTTTTTTGGACATTTCAATATTATAAGGAGCAAATACTTCAAGGCCTTTCATTTTTAAATAACTCACCACTTCCCAGTCCCACATAGAAACTGTACCAAACTCCGAGGTTATAACTAAAATCGGGAGTTTAATATTATAGAAATCATCAATTTTCCGATAGGCTTCTCCTAATATTTGTGGGAAAATCACTGCATCAGCTTCGGGAAGTTTTTCTCCCAGTGGAATAGGATTTAACAAATCAATCTCCTCTTTAAAGAGTGTTTTCAAATTGCTCGTTTGCTGATAAAACTTCTCATCGGGGCTTGATTTAAGATAAAGAGGAACTAATTTTGCTTTCAAATCTGTAAACCCTCCCTTTCTTTTGAGGCAAAATATATACAATTTAATTTGTTAATTTTTGAAAAATTATTGATAAATATTCTGTCGAAAGGTTTGGAAAAACTACTTTTTGTTTCTTTTTCAATAATTTTAATTATTTTACCAATTCATGACAAAAAAGAGTATATTATGACCCTTATTGTTGAATTAAACAACATATGCAGGTGGAAAATAAATAAAAGTAAACTTTTCTATTGGTTTCGGTTAAAATTTATTAAATTGAATAAAGGTGGTGGTTGAATGAAGCTCCAAAATTTCCAAATAAAGGACAACTTAGTTATTCAAAAATTTCTCGAAATACGGAAAAAAAGCAACTGGAAAAATCGTTTGAATTTATCCTGGAGTAATTGGGGATTTGGCATTGAATCTTTTGAAACCTCTTGTGCCCGATTGGCAAAGCATAATATCCACTATGTTGAATTACACGGAAACAAGTATGGACCTGATTTAGGCTATAAAGCCAAAGAAATACGTCCAATTTTAGATGATTACGGGATCAAAGTTGGAGGAATCTGTGGTATGGTTTCTCCTGATTCAGAGCTTTCCAGCAACAAACCTCATATTACTCAGAGATCAATCGACTACTTTCACCGGCATATAGAATTTTGCGCCGAAATGGGCGGAAAATATATTCTATTCGCGCCTGGAGCAGTTGGTCGACCTCAAAAGTACGATGATAGTGAATTTTACCGAGCGGGTGATGCCATCCGTATTCTAGCTGATGATTTTCAAAAGCATGGAATCCGAGCTGCAATAGAGCCAGTTCGAGCTGCGGAGGTGAGTTTTTGCCACACTTTCAAAGAGGCGAAAGCTCTCATCGATTACATTAACCATCCTGGTGTTCAACATATTGGAGGCGACCTTTATCACATGTTAGTTGGCGAGGATCATATCGGAACCACCATCATTGAATACGGTAACTATCTAACCAACCTCCACACCGCTGATACTCAAAGAGGAGCACTGGGAAAAGGTTTCCTTGATGTTGATATTTTTATTATGGCTCTCTACTGTATTGGATATAACAATGAATCCTGCTTTGTTACTCCTGAACCGTTAGGACCCGGTGGAGACCCCTATCCTGCTATGTGGGGAAAACCAGATCCGAAGAGTTTAGATGAGTTGGTTGGGCAAACTGCCGATTACTTCTATGAAAGAGAAGAAATTATCCTATCGGCAACCGATGAAGAGTTATTACGATAAAAATTTAAAAAAGAGACGGTAGAGATACTATTCCGTCTCTTTTTTAACCCAATTTTTTTAAGCGGTATGAATAGCCTGAAACATTGCTTCAATATTTTCTGGCGGGACATTGGCCATTATGTTGTGGATCTGTTGAAATACAAAACCGCCCCCGGGTGCAAGAATTCTCACTCTTTCTCGAACATCTTCAGCTATTTGTTGAGGAGTGCCAACTCCTAAAACATCTCGTGTATTACATCCCCCTCCCCAAAAAACCATATCCTTTCCAAATTCCCTTTTTAGTCGCTCGGCTTCCATGTCCTTACAAGTGGTTTGTACCGGATTAATAATGTCTAATCCTGCTTCAATAAAACTTGGCATAAGAGGATAAACTCCACCACAACAATGAAGCATAACCTTTACCTTGGCTAACTTTTTCGCCTGGTTCCAAAGAATACTATGACGAGGTTTAAGAAAGGTATCATACATCTTTTTAGAAATTTGGGGACCGGTTTGCATCCCTAAATCATCCCCAAATTGGATAACATCAATATATTCACCCACGGCTGAAAGGTACTTTTCTAAGTTGTTTAAATGGTATTCAACCAATTGATCTAAAAAGTGATGGGTTTTTTCTGGCTCCGATGCTAACATCATAAACCAATTGTCTGCACGGAAAAGAAACTGAGGGATTTCATGAAGGTTTCCACCAAAAAGACCAACGATTGCTCGATCAGTCGTTTCGCGAAGTTTCTTGGCTCCTTCTTTCAATTTCTGCAAACCTTCTGAATCATATCCCAAAGGAGCAGGTGGATTCGACAGCTTATTCCACATTGACTTTTCAAATGCTGCGTCAAAATCGATTGATTTTAGGTCCTTTACCCCAAGCAAGGGGAAATATATTTGATCAAAATAAAGCGAACCTTTCGGTTGAGTAGCAATTCGAGTTCCATCATCAGAGCAGGCATACCAATCACCATTTTCCTTAACCAAATTGATATGGACTGGAATTTTGCAAGGGGTTCCATCGGGAAGTTCCCACTCTTTCCAGTACTCTTTTTCCAAACCAAAACCACGTCCTAATTCAATGACATCTATATGAAAGTGATCTAACACTTCTGGCTCGACAACAGCTAATTGCTGAGGAATGTCGTAAACATAGATATCCCCGCTGGTAATTCCTAAATACTTTTTTAAACGGGCATAGGCAATTGCCATAATACCGCTGGATCGATGACCACCAAAATCAACTGCGACCCGATCTGGTTCTTTATGATTGATTGCAGCCAGCACTCTTTCTCGTGAGGTCAATCCTGTCACCTCCCAATTGTAGATAATTTTTTAATTTATTTCATTGTTATCAAATATCTTAACATTATTTTATATTTATTCCTGTCTTTCTCTTGAATGCTACAAGAAGCTTATAATGAGCCAGAGGTAATTATTCCTGAAAAATTGGGGATATACAATATTCTCTCCCCTTGGCGGGAGAGGGTAAACAAAACATTTCGATTTTTTATTCAATTTCATACACCATACTGGGACAATTTTACCTATTTATAGGATAATTCTTCGCGAGCGATTTCAATCCATTGCTTGATCTGTTTCAAGTCGTTTTCAAGAGTGCTGACAATTTGAAAAGCGTCAGCACGAACAGTGTAATGAAGACCCTGACAGCAATCTTTTATCCTTCTCAGTTTCTCCTTCATCTCTTGAGAGGTTGCTTTTTCCACATCATCAACCGGATTGAGCACAATTTCCAAAATGATATCATGATTGGCAACTGACACAGCTTTTTCTATATCGGTCCAGGGGCTAATGTGAACCATCTTTAAGGAAGGGATCTCCATAATATCTTTTAAAACTGGATCAATCCGACCGCAGCTATGCCAATAATCAATCCCTCCATG
>NZ_DAOLQM010000204.1:0-4035 GCF_035418125.1 Atribacter sp.
GAAGACAAAGCCAAGAAAATCCAAGACTTGCAAAAACAAGGTAAACGAGTTGCCATGGTGGGAGATGGAGTAAACGATGCTCCTGCTCTAACTACAGCTGATGTCAGTATTGCTATCGGTGCTGGAACTGACGTCGCTGTCGAAGCCGGTGATGTAGTGCTGGTCCGTTCTGATCCACGTGATATTCCCCGAATTATAAAACTTAGTAAAGCGACCTACCAGAAGATGATTCAAAATCTCTGGTGGGCAGCCGGTTATAATATTATCGCTCTCCCTCTTGCAGCAGGAGCTTTAGCCTGGGCAGGCATTATCCTGGCTCCAGCGGTTGGTGCAGTCCTTATGTCAGCGAGTACGGTCATTGTTTCTATTAACGCCCAACTTTTACGACGCGTTCAGCTTTAATATATTTACCCTCATTCATTCCACACAGAATCTAGAAAAAAGAATCTCGGTGTTTATCCATAATGGAATAATACCAATTGAATTTATGTTTTATATTATTAAAATATAATTACTAATGTTTAAATTCAGTCACGCACTAATGAGGAGAAATAATTCACGTTCGCAGTCCTCTCAGCAAAGGAACATTAAGCATAAAAGACTGAAAATCTGAAATATTAGGAAAAATTAAACTAAGTGGCTCTTTAATCATAATAATTAAAATTTATTTACATTGAAAAGAAAGAGGGTGAAAACAATGCGGAATTCAATTCTGTTGTTTTTACTCATATTTAGCTTTTTTGGGTTTATTCCTCAAGAAGTTTTTGCAAATGAGATTAGTAGTCCTGGCTGGGGCTGGTCGCACATGATGCCCTGGGGTTGGATGAATTGGGGGTGGGGTGGTATGATTGGAATAGGACTAATAGGTTTGATCGTGGTCCTAGCCCTTATTTATCTGGTATTTCAGAATACTCGTTTTTCGTCTGATTCTGGTCGGAGAACAAGTGATGATAGACCCTTGGAGATTCTTCAAAAACGCTATGCCAAGGGAGAATTGTCGCGTGATGAATACCAGAAGATGAAAGAGGACTTGAAAGAGTAAATAAAAACCTGACTCCTTACTGGGAGTCAGGTTTTTATTTACAAGATAAACTTTATTGTTTCTAGTCAAAACCAATTAGATTATAAGTTTGTCAGCTGCAAAGAATAATTTAATAGCTGAGTGCCAGACAATGATGATATTTTATTATTTTTTACGTGGTTGGTTTTTTTTAGTGTTTTTTTTCATTATCCATTTTTGCTTTTTCCTCCAATTTTCATATTAAAATAAATACTGAAATACATTAATATGAAAATTTTTTTAATGAATATGCCCTATCTTTCTGGTAAAATTTACTTTAGCAATTAAACAATCACCAAAAAGAGAGAGGTGTCTTTTTGACTATCTTGAAAAACCTATCTATGGGCATGATAAATCAAACCCCTACAAAAGGTTTTCACCCTCATCCTGACCTTCTCCCATCAAGCGAGAAGAAACCCAAGAAGTCGCCCCTTCTGCCCCTCACCCCCTCGTCGTCTTTCGCCAATACTTCCCTTTCTTCCCCTATACCATAAACCAGCATCTGAGAAAAGGAATTTTCTATTGTTAAGCTATTGAGTTAAAATAATGAAAGGGAAGATCCCTAAACAAGAAAACAATTTTCAGTATAGTTTTTTTATGGTGTTTTTTCGATAAAGACAATTTTTCCATAGAGAATAATTAAGGCACTTTCGTACCACTGTTTACTATAGTCAATTTTGAAGAGTAAGGAGGAATCCAATGAGTAGAAGAAAAATTTTACTCACTGGTTTTTTGGTTGTGGCATCGGTAATAAATTTATTTATGATTCCTACAGGCTTTGCTCAACCAAAATTTACCTTAAATTCTGATATATACCTTGCTATTCCTCAATCACACTCGGTAAATATATCGATTGATCGTGGGCAGGATTCTACTTATTTCATTGATGATCCAATCATAATTCGCTATGGAGCAACAAAAACAGGTTATATTAATATTTTTGATTACACTCCCGGTGGAAGTGTTTTATTATTAGTGAGAAACCAGGAAATCATTGCTGGTTCAAATTTAATATTAAATAGCAAAGTAAAAGGGCCAACGGGTATTGATCGATTGATAATCCTTTTCACTCCAAAACCAGTTGGGGAAAATGAATTAAAAATATTCATCGAATCACCTCACCAGAGTAACCGGTATTTTCCGCTTTCAGCCGTAAACCGTATCCATTTCAAGGTTGCCGATCGGAATCCACGAGCTCCAAATATAACTCTTGAACCTTCTCAATTTATCATTGAGCCAGGTTCTTGTTATTCCATAACCGCCCAACTCAACTATCACAACGGCCAACCAGTTCAAAATAGTCCCGTAGATTGGTCAACCGACTATGGAACGTTGAATACCAAATCTAATCTAACAGATAATAACGGTAAAGCTACAGTCACTTACCAAGCTCCCGAATCAAACCAAATAAAAACCGCTGTCATAACTGCATTTTCACCTGGACATGCTGGAATACCCCCCATAAGTGTCAAAGCTGTGGTGAATATTGTATGTCGGACTCATTCAACTGAAATCATCGTTTGTCCTTCGAGTTTTTCAACTCAATCTGGTGATAAAATTCAATTTACCGCAACCTTACAAGACATCAGTGGTAATCCAATCTGTGACAGGACTCTTTATTGGTCCTCAAATGTCGGTGATTTGAACGAATCATCAGCAATAACCAATCTCTCTGGACAAGTTACGTTTTCTTTTTACACTCCTGAAGTTAATGAAGGAACTTCTGTTAATTTAACGGTAGAATTTCGGGGGGCAGAAGGCCTATGCCCATCAAAAATTACCCTTTTAGGAAATATAAAACCGGTTTCCTCAACCAATCCTTAAGCTTTTTTAACCAAAGAGAGATAAATATTAATGGTTGAACTGAAGAGATTGCCAGGTCGCTAAGTTCCTCGTCAAGACGGTTTTAGGTTCTTTCTCTGTTGACGGGAGAAGGTGAAAATAAGGGTGATTATATCTTCTCACCACTCGCTTCTCATTCTATTTTCGTGTTTGAATAACCAAATAAATTCTTAACCTACATTTTTTCCATTTCTTTTAGGCCTTATTCCTCATATACGATTTCAAAAAATAGTCTCTTAGGAACAAAAAATGGGAATTCTTTCCTATAGAAATATTATCTCATTTAGTTAATCTATATAATAAGGAGGGGGGAAGGGCAATGAAATTAGAAAATAAGGTTTTTAAAACTAAAGGGGAAGCCTTGTCAAATGCTATTGCAATGAATCTCATTGATTTTGAAGTGATTACAGATAGAGATAATACCGGGAAGATAGTTTATCGTATTGATCTTATTCAAAATGATTTCTCTATCAATAGCTATAACTTTGAATATTTATAAATCAATTTTCGTAATCAATTTAAGAGATTTTTCATCCTTCGGTAAATTCATTCAGTCCTTAAGAACTGAGTTTTGCTATCTCTTCAAATTATTAGCCAAACTGAGACTTAAGGCCAGCAAACTTACTTAAGGTTTCATTGCTGATAATAAGTCTGATATCTAAGAGTATTTTTCTTGAAATTACATTAAATAAATTTATCAAAAAGAGCTATTCTAACCAATATTTTTATCACTATTACTTTCTTATTCCTTATTTTCTTAATAAATTACCCCAATAATTTCCTAAAAGAAATTTATTTTGGGGCACCTCAAGGTATTTTTACCACAATTAAAACATCCATACCCTTTATCCTATTCTGATAATTCGACTGTGGCCATGATAAATCAAGCCCTACAAAGTATTTTCACCCTTATTTCAACCATCTTCCATTTTTCTTTTTTTTCTCACCATGTGGGAGAGGCGCAAGTGAGGGGGCAACAATTTTAATCTCATCTGATGCTACTTAGTAGTATGAGCTTCCATAATATAAATACATGAATGGTTGAAAGTAATCAAACAGAAAAATGAGAAAGAATGAATTCAACAATTCCCCTCCTTGGAGGGGTGCCGCTTTGCGGCGGGGAGGGTGCCTTT
>NZ_DAOLQM010000205.1:0-4034 GCF_035418125.1 Atribacter sp.
ATCGCTACCAACCATCGCAAAATCTTATTATCATCCCTCAATTTCTCAAACCTTTAACTTTCTTGAAAATGGCGATGTTGAAGTTACTGATATTCGATATTTTACTTTTTCTGGCTCATTTAGTTGGGCTCAATTGGATTTGCTTCTTCGCGGGGTTGATGATATCCAGTTTCAAGGAGTTTGGGACGTAGATACCGGAAGTCCACTCCGTTATGAGGTCAATAAGCAATCGAATTCAAAAACGATTAAATGGTATTATCAAGCTGATAACCAAACCCTGGGATTTAGAATCCAATATCTTCTCAAAAATCCAATCCATCGATATCAAGATGTAGCTGAATTTTATTGGAAAATTATTGAAGATGATCATGCCTCGATTGAAATACTCGATGTTATTCTTCAAATTCCTCAATCCAGTCCAGACCTTTTTAAACTTTTTGTTCACACTCAAGCTCAACCAGGGGAGATGAATTTTTCTCCCGACCATCGGAGAGTTGATTTTATAATTGAAGATGTACCTGCCAACACCTTTGTTGAAGCCCGTCTTTTAGTTAGTCCTCAGGTTTTTTCGGGAGTGCATTTACAAAATATTCCACGATATGAATCAATCCTCGATGAAGAAAAAGAAGCTGCCACCAAAGAATTAGAGGGTGATAAGCCCTCCTGGCAAGCCAATCGCTGGATAGGAATCGGTTTGTTTTTATTGTATATCTCTATTGGAATTCTTTATATCATCTTATTTTTTGTATTCTATATAAAATATGGGCGTGAACCAAAAATCGATTATGAACGTCAGTATGAACAAGAGCCTCCCCGAGATATTCCTCCCGCCTTTTTGGGAGTCATTATGAACCAAAAAGCCCTAAATCGAAATGATATAGGAAGAGCTTTTACTGCTACGCTGCTTGACTTGGCACGTCGAGGTTATATGACTGTTGAAGAAGAAAAAATGAAGATTCTTTTTATAAAAAAAGAGTATTTGGTGTTTACTTTCACAGAAAAAAATATGAATATAAATTCTGATTCTGAATTACTTCCCTTTGAAAAAGATGTATTAAGTTTATTGCAACGAATTTCTAACGATGGTCGAACGGTATCGACCCTGGAGATTGAAAAGTGGGGCAAAGAGATCCCTCGAGAAAAAAGTAATTTTTTAGTGTTTATTGAAGACTGGGGGAAGTTAATTAAAAATTGGTGGGAAAACCACTTCTTCTATACTTATGACGAAAGGGCTGAAGCCAAAAAAGAACACTATCTCATTTTTAGTGTTGCGTATTTTATTGGAGGAGTTTTTCTGGTCATTTTTGCTGCCATAAATTTGGACTATGAAGGGAGCTCATGGTTGGTTGCATTGAGTATTCTATTTTTTCCCTTGATTCTTATTTTTGCCCTCATAGCTCGAAAATCTTTGGGGCGTTGGAGTAAAGAGGGCTTACTTGAATATCGACGATGGACAGCTTTTAAACGTTTTATTACCGATTATTCTCTCATGAAAGAGGCTCCTCCGGTTTTATTGCAAATCTGGGATCGATATTTAATCTATGCTGTGGCGTTAGGAGTTGCCGAAAAGCTATTAAAGAATTTAAAAATTTATATCCAGGAGACCGGTTCAGAACTATCCCATCCTGGTTGGTATCAGGTTTCCTATGGTGCTGTTTTTACCGTAACTACGCTTGATACCCTTAGCCGTTTAGAGTCAATCTCTAGAAATATGGCGAATATGGCTAATCTTACCCGAGCTCTCCAATCTTCTACTTCGGTTGGGGGTGGATTTTCCAGTGGAGGTGGAGGGGGAGGAGGTGGCGGAGGTTCAAGTGCCGGTTGATCGGCATTTCATAGATGAAGATAAAAAACGAACTAAAAGCTAAAAAAAGAGGGTAAAAGGAGGTGTCAGTATTGGGTTGGATTATAGGAATAATTATATTGATCGTGGTTGTTTACATAATATCGCTCTATAACCGCTTAGTGGTACTTAAAAATAAGGTCGATAATAGCTGGGCTCAAGTTGATGTTCAGCTGAAACGGCGGTATGACCTTATCCCCAATTTAGTAGAAACAGTTAAAGGGTATGCTACTCACGAAAAAGAGGTCTTTGAAAATATTGCCAAAGCTCGACAAGTCGCTATTTCTGCACAAAGCCCCGCTGAGAAAAGCCAAGCGGAAAACCAGCTTACCCAAGCGCTTCGTCAATTATTTGCTGTTGCAGAGGCATATCCGGAATTGAAAGCCAATGAAAACTTTATGCATTTGCAAAATGAATTAAGTGAAACAGAAAATAAAATCGCCTATTCTCGCCAGTTCTATAACGATACCGTGTTCATGTATAATTCGTCAATTGAAAAATTTCCAGCCAATATTTTTGCCGGAATGTTTGGATATAAAAAGAGAGAATATTTTGAAACTCAGGGTGAAGAACGAGAACCAGTTAAAGTACAGTTTTAATTTGTTTTGTTAATTTTTGGTACCATTTAGTTTCAGAGAAAAGCCTAAAAAAAAAGATTTAAGTTGATTTTGGAGGGACGTTTAAATGACTGTAGGTTTAGTGAACGGTGCGCTGAGTATTTTTGTTTTATTTTTAGGCTATTGGGGATATAAGGAAAAGAAGAGTATTATTAGTCTTTTGATAGGAATTGCTTTTGCTATTTTTGGATTTTCTCATTTGATTACGTTATTTGTTTCTCCTGATCGATTAGTTAACTTTTTAGTGGTATTGAGGGTGTTTGGATATTTATTTGTCGCTTTTGCACTTTATCAGGAGATGGTGAGAAAGTAGAAAATTCAACTTGAGGTGATGGTCTTTGAAAAAAGCGATTATCCTTGCCAGATCCTTTGCTCGTTCTGCAAAGGATCCATTGCGACGGTTGGAAGCAGCTGGAATCCAAGTGGAGATTAAAAAGAACCCTAACCCGGAGAATGAAGATACTGTGTCGGAATTAATCAATGATGCCGAAGGAGTCTTAGTTGGGATGGATCGGGTGGGTGAAGTTGTTTTCACCAATTGCCCAAATCTTAAAGTGGTTTCAAAGCACGGGGTTGGTGTTGATAACATTGATATTCAGTCTGCCCAAAAACATGGTGTCGTGGTAGCCAATGCTCCGGGAACCAATTCGGTATCGGTTGCTGAAATGGC
Organism: Atribacter sp.; assembly: GCF_035418125.1. NCBI lineage: Bacteria > Pseudomonadati > Atribacterota > Atribacteria > Atribacterales > Atribacteraceae > Atribacter > Atribacter sp. Next base: position 3,131 of record NZ_DAOLQM010000205.1, read on the forward strand.
ATTTACCTTAATGCTTGTTTTAGCTCGAAAAATACCTCATTTCATCGAGCAAATAAAGAATAAGGAATGGGGGGCAACCAGTTTTGGATTAGAGCTCGAAGGAAAAACCATAGGTATTGTCGGTTTTGGAAGAATTGGGAAAAATGTTGCTCAGTATGCACAAGCGTTTGCGATGAAAGTACTCTATTATGATCCTTTTATCAACAACGAAATACTCCCTTATAAAAAAGTCGAGCTTGAAAAATTATTTAAAGACGCTGATTTTATCTCTCTCCATGCACCTCTTACTGATGATACTCGTGAGATGATAAATGACAAATTACTTTCATTTATGAAAAAAGAAGCTTTTCTGATCAACACTGCTCGTGGCGAGCTTATCAATGAGGAAGCTCTCTATCTTTACTTAAAGGAAAATCGTATTGCCGGAGCAGCTCTGGATGTTTTTACTCATGAGCCTCCCTTTGATAGCCCACTCTTATCGCTGCCAAACGTTATAACCACTCCCCATATTTCCTCTCATACTCGAGAAGCAAACCTAAAAATGGGGAATATTGCAGCAGAGAACCTTATCCGGGTTTTTAATGGGAAAGAGCCTCTTTATCGGGTGGTGTAATGAAAAAGGTCCAAAAAAATTCTTTAACCACTTTACTGGCGGTTTTAATAATCTTTATCATGTACAACTACTTCCAGCAGGAATCCGGTCAGTATATTGTAAAAACAGTGATTGATGGAGATACCATAGAACTCAATAATGGAGAAAAACTGAGATACATTGGTGTTGACGCTCCAGAATTTCAAAGCTCTAAAAAAAATGCCGAACAATTTGCTGAGGAAGCTTTTCAAGCCAACCGAAAAATGGTTGAGAATCGAAAAGTAAAATTGGAATTCGATGTCGAGCAAAGAG
>NZ_DAOLQM010000206.1:0-4020 GCF_035418125.1 Atribacter sp.
TACCATCTTGTTTATGAATAACGACTGAAGCATCACCCTGCTTTTTCGCAATGTCGATGGTCTTTTTCAGTACATCTTCTTTGGTTTCACCTTTAACTGAAGCTCTTTCTCCCCCTTCCTTTTTACCCTGCCAACCATTATCAGTTTTTGTTACATGGTAAGTTGTTCTTTGTTTGCTCATTTTAAAAAGGATTAATAATTGATATATGTACGTATGAGTGACTGTGAGTATTACAAACTTATTGACTTACCCAAATTTACATAAAATATATCAAGCGTAAAAATTTGAATTTAATTCAGCATTCTCCAACAAATCGAAATTCCTGTTAGGAGTAATGCCAGAAAAGGTATCTCACTATTCTTTCAATATCATACTCATATTCAGCATAATAGTGCTTGAAAAAATGGATGTTCTTTATAGTGTTTTCTTTTCAGCTTCCAAAACAATACCATATAATCCTAACTCTTCATCAGATGCTGTCTTATTCCTGATTTTTTTCTCAAATCCCTTTTTTATTTCTTGAATATGCCCATAATCATTAATTGGTAGTATTAATTTTAACAGCCACATTGCAATAAAAGCGATTAACGCATATTTCCAATTTATAAAGAACAACCAAATCAATGGAATATACTTCAGTTGACTTATGTAAAACAGATAAAAATACCAATCAGGGAAGAATTTGTTTTGAACTGCAATATTCTGAGTTCCGAAAGCAAATTGCCTTATTTTTCTAACCGTTCTTTGGAAAAGGAAACAGTAAATATTAATGCATTCGAATATCAGGTATGCCCCTAACAGTATAAATTCTTTTTTCATCGTATTGTAATATATTGACTAACAGAGATGTAATATTCTGACATTCGAGTTAATCTTTTATGCTTTATGAATTGAACATTTGCAGGTCATCATTTTTAAGACCACCATCATTATGGATTAATTTTTCCATTTGGCTGCGACTTCTTCAAAAAGTGCATGTGAACTTTCAATAAATTCGTCCATAGTTTTAGCTTCATAAGAAGCAATTGCAGGGAACATTAATTTTCCCTCATTTTCAGATGAATTTGTTAAATCATCCAGATTAAGGACATCATGTGCCAATTCATGGTAAATAAGATAATACCGCAGAGGCTTTTTAAACGAATTCCATGTTGAGGGGTTAACATATATTTCAATTCTATCGTCATCATTACTGCCATAAGAAATGCCATGTATATGAGTGGCATCGGTTATGTGGTCGAATTTTGCGAATTTTATTATACTGGTAGTTGGTCTTTTCGGGAATATTCCATAGACGGCAATGTCCCGATAAAATTTTTCAACATAAAAATTAAAATCCACATCTGCTTCATAAGCACTTGACTTAATCTCTTGGTAAAATTTGTATTGATTTTGCTTTTTAAGAAAAAGGAAGACTATAAACAGGACAAGAATTGAGACAAAGGCAATTAAAATACCTCTTACACGTTTTTTTTGATTTTTTGTTGGAGAAATTTGGATATTCTTCTCATTGTTAATTTCATCTTGCTTTTCTACTATTACTTTATTGTTCTTTATTGGGGGTGGCAGTGAGTTCGTGATGTCTTTTAACTCATCTAAATCAGCTAATTTTGTCCAATTCTCTAATCCATAATACCATACCTTTGTTTCTCTTGTGATTGGCTGTTGTTTCAGTTCTTCAAATGTAAAAGGACCAAGTTTTTCAACGCCATCAGTATAAAAGTACTTTTTCATCAATAGTCATATTGTTCGGGAAAAATCACTGAATTGGTAACTAAATCGTATAGTTTTTCTAAAGCGGCAAACTCATTATTAGCTAAACCACCAGACTGGAGATATACAATTTTATCTTCGAAAAAAATCACCCAACATTTTTGTATGATACTCATTTTAATACCTAACCTCTCCATTTCTCCTTTCATTGTGAATTCAAGTGATGGATACTTGTCAACACTCACTATTCTATGATTGAGTATTTGAGGGTTGGTTAAAAAAGAACTCACTTCAGATAAAAAATCATTAACGTATTCATCGTCAGATAAAAGTTCACTCATTTCCTTTCTTGAAAAAAACATGATGTTGTCTTTTACAATAATCATGTAATTATAATTCTTAAACAAGAACTTCTGTACAATATTTGGTCTGTCTCCTTCTTCAATCTGCCATCCCATGGGGGGTCTGAGTTTTAAATTAACCCCTTTTGCTTTTGGATGTCCATCTATGCTTATATATTCTCCCAAATCGAAATTTAAATTGGCAAGTTCATATGATTTTATACTTATTTGTTCACGAAGGCGGTTCTCAAAAAAATACTGGTATTCAACGTTTATGTTATTATTGAAATATAATTCAGAATATCCTGATTTTTTAAGATTTTCAATTAAATCGGTTTTAATGTTCTCTGGAGCATACCAATCCTCGTTTACATGATACTGGTAAACTAAAGTTCTGCCTATTGCGTAACAACCCTTTACAGTAATTCCATTACCAAAATCCATTCCTTGTAATTCCTTATTAATTCTTTGTGCCAATGACTTAATATCACTTTCTGATAATGATTGTGAGTAACTAAGCAAATTGAAACAACATAGTATGACTGGTAGGATGAACTTCACGAGAGAATTATTTTAGCATTAAATTTTTGGATTTCTTCCATATTTGTTGCTAATACCTTCTTCTGCTTTTCCAAAAATCATATAAAGAGGGAAAAATGGTATTATCTGCCACCAACCATTATACCCCATATCGTGACAACGTTTAGCACCTTGCGCAAAAAAGAACCAATATGTCGGGATATAGGCAAGAAACAACCATGCAAACTCATAACTATCTTCGGTTAGCACATTTATGAATGCCATTAAGAATACTACGATAATAAAACTAATTCCATATTCCAATCGCCTTATTCGACCCTTGAATGAAAATGGGTTCGAAAACATACCTTGTCTTTTATAAATTACCGAACCTGTGTTGTCATCAATAACTTCTGCGTCACTATTTTGCGAATCCGATTGGGCAGATGTGGTTTTTAAATCCATTTTTTCAGGAATAATGGGGGGTGGAATTAGTTTAAATAACTCTTCGAATTCGATAATGTCTTTTGCTGGTTTCCAGTCCTCAAGACCTTCAAACCATATAAGTGTTTCTTTAGTTATGGGTTCATTTTTTAGTTCTTCGAAGGAAAATGGACCGAATTTTTCCTTGCCGTCCGAATAAAAATACTTTTTCATGAGTTTTAATATTATATGACCAATAAATACATATACTTTCCGTTCGTCAGAAACATATTACATGAATAAATGCTACTTATTTCAGATAGTCTAAATATGCAAATTTTTAATATTATAATCAAATCCCTTTATCAAATTTCACACAAACAGCATCTTTACATAATTGGTCACATAAAGGACAAAAGCAAAGAAATGCAGTAAACAATTACCACCTGTTCTTATGTTCAGGTGGTAATTGTTTGTATATCAGCCAATGACCAGAACCACATACCATCGCTATCAATTTCCATATTATAGCTTAGATTATAGTGTTTACCTGTTTTAAGGTCTTGGACATTAAGATAAATGATGCCCTGATAATCTTGAAAACCAAGCAGCCTGATGGCAGCTATTTCTTCACCAATGATTTTTTTCTCCAGTTTCATGTAAGGCATGCCAACGGTAAGACGTTTGCCAGTGGTCATTATAAATGGCAAATCAAGGATAATGCTATCATCTGAAATATATTCAAGCACCTGATGTCCTGCAGCATTTATATATGGTTCATTTTTCATCCTCAAGTTCCAACAGGTCAGTAGCATCATAATTATTGGCGATTTCATTATAGACCATATCCTTGATGTCGTTCCAGCGAATGGCAAGGTATTCAGGATGTATATTATTAACATCAATATTTAATTCAGCCACACAACCTGTGTCAGGATTGGTTAACAGCATCTGAAGATATCCACCACTGTAATCCACGCTTTTTAAATCGTATAATCCAAAACCCCTATTGTTTACCAGTAG
>NZ_DAOLQM010000207.1:0-3959 GCF_035418125.1 Atribacter sp.
TAGAAACAATCTGTTTATCGATGACGAAGCATTTCGAATATGAGTGTAATCCCTAAAAAAGCTGCAATAATATAACCCAGGATACCAAGGATACTTAAGGATTTAAGATACTGGTAATTAGTATATATGAGCGAAGATCCTATTAAAAAAGCGGCTAAAATAATACTTAGAGAAACTCGATTGCTTATCGAATCGATTTTTTTCCCAATTTCTTCTAACTCTTTATTTTCAAATTTTATATTAAACCGACCTGATGCTAATTTAGTAAGGATTTCATGGCCTTTACCCGGAAATTCCTCGAGCAATTTCTTCCAATCAAATAAATAATGAAAGGCTTTTTTACTAACATTCTCGTAATCCATAGCATGAGCAAATATCTTTCTTAAGGTTTTTTCTAAGTAGGGGGCTATCGTAAAATGGGGATTCAGCATCATACCTGTCCCCTCAGCAACTACTAAGGCTCTTAAAATTGAGACAAAATGAGCAGGAAATTTAAGGTTATGTTTACGAAGTATGTAGAAAAAATCAGTAACTAAATTGTTCAAATTCATCTCTTTTAAATCAGCCGTTATATATCTTTCTAAAACTTCATTGAGATCGAGCCTTAACCCAACTGTTGATTTTATTGGGACAGTTAGTATATCTTCCTCAATATAAGATACTACTCTTGAAGCATCTTTCTCTAAAGCTGCCAACAAAATTTTAACAATACTTACCCGGGTTTCACTATCAATAGCACCTACCATCCCAAAATCAAGAAATACCAGCTCCCCATCGGGTTCTTTTACCATAATATTTCCTGGATGAGGATCGGCATGAAAGAACCCATCTTCAAATATCATTTTTAATACTGCCAATGCTCCTCTTTCAGCTAATAATTGACAATCAAGCCCTTGAATATGGCAATCATGAATACGAGTAAGTCGAACACCTTCTATCAGTTCCATGACTAAAACCTTCCGAGTCGAATGCCTCGGGAAAACTTGTGGTATGTATATGCCTTCTTGTTCTTTAAAATTTTCCCTGAATTTCAGAGCATTAACCGACTCATACAAAAAATCAATTTCTCGGGTCAAATTCTTTCTAAATTCTGCAACTAATTCACTAAAAGAAATGTTCTCAGAAAATATTTTTAAACGATCTGAAAATCCTGCAATATAGGATAAAATCTCTAAGTCAGCATTTACCTTCTTTTCAATATTTGGTTTTTGCACCTTAACAGCTACTTTTTCACCGCTTTTTAATACCGCTCGATGTACTTGAGCTATTGATGCTGAAGCAATAGGATTTGGATCGAATTCGGAAAAAAGCTCTTCTATTTTTGCTTTTAATTCCTGCTCTACGACATCTCGAATTTCTTCGAAGGGAACCGGCGTGGTGTCATCCTGAAGTTTTTTTAGCTCTTGACAATAATCTTCGGATAAAAGGTCAATTCGAGTACTTAGGATTTGACCAATTTTAATAAAGGTTGTTCCAAGTTCTTCTAAAGCCATTCTGAGGTTGAGTTGAGGAGGATTAGCTAAGATTTGTTTGGGAATCGGGGGGAAAGTCCAGCGTTCAAAAAAAACTAAATGATGAAGAGCAAAACCATATTTATTGAATACTCGTATTATTTCTCGAAAGCGCTTGAAATTGCGGTACATAGGGTGCTGAAAGATCAACAATCTCTTTTCTCCTCGCTTCCCCTTTTATTTGAGACTAACCTAACATCTGTTTATTATACATTATTAAGTGAAGGACTGAAAATGATGATATAAGTTGGGTTTTTTAGCTAATAACTTACCAGAGTTTTAAATTCCTCAATCGAACTTTTCTAAAACTTTATCAACGTCTGTAGGATTCGCTAATTTCGATCGTTGAGCATCTAAGGAAATATTTAGAGAGGCAATAATATTAGCAACACGGGTGGATTGTAGAAGATCAAAACCCTTCCATAGCCCCCAAATGAAACCAGCATTAAAATAATCTCCCGCACCAATAGTATCTTTAACCTCAACCTGAATTGTTGGGATATGATATACTTCATCACACGTCATTACTCTGCTTCCATCTTTACCTGTTTTTACCACCAGAGTGCCAGACCATGTATTGAAAATCTCAGTCGGTTGGTCATTGGTTAAATGGGCAACTTCAATTTCATTTGGCAGAAAGTAGTCAAAGCAAGGAAGAAGTTTTAATATTTCATTTTTAACCTGATTTGTCCAACCTTCTGGTGGCCAACCGGTATCCAGCAAAAGAATAGTTTTAGGTTTTTCTTTTTTTATCTTGTGTAGGAAGTGAACAAATTTATCATTTCTGAGGGAATTACTGAGAAAATATCCACATATTAATAAATAATCACCATCTTGAATATGAGAATATACTTTATCTAAATGGATATGTGAAAATTTTTTTTGTGCACCAAGTTCGGTCAAAAAGGTTCTTTCATGGGTTGTTCTATTGGTTAATGCAACCGATAAACCAGTTGCTATATTGGGAAGCTCAAACAAAAAGTCACTATTGACTCCCCACTTTTCATAGGAATTCCGAATGTCCTGCCCAACATTATCTACACCTACTGTTCCGATCACATATACAGGAACCTTTAAACTACCCAAAGCCATCACGGCATTACTGGATTGGCCACCAGGTCGCATGGTATATCCAGGGATGAGCAACTCTACGCCCCAGCCAGGAAAAGTATCAATTTCACCTAATACAAGATCGAGGCTAATGTTGCCTCCTACAAAAACTTTCTTCATGATTTACTCCTTAAGCGTCATTTTGCTTACAATTTGTGCAGTTCCCGGTTCAATATCTTTTCGTATTGCTGCATAGTAGGCAATAATTTGAAGATAAACAATGGCTATCATTGGAGCAAAATACTCATCATTACAATGAATTGGGAGAAATTTGAACCGATGACTTCTTTCTGAAAATGAAAACTCTTTTTCGCCAATCAAAAGAATTTGCGCTTCCTTCTGGATAATCTCTTGAGCAAGAGAAGAGGTAAGTTTTTGCGTTTTGCCATGAAGAGAAAGAATTATAGCCAGCAAAGGATTGACAGCAAGTTCATAAGGTCCATGACGAAATTGACCCGCGGAAAAAACGGCAAAAAGCTCCTTTGCACATTCCGAAAAGCATAGATTCCCATGCCAAGCCGAACTCAGAGCTGGCCCGCGGGCGATGATTACCTTATGATGCGATGGTTGGATGATATCCAATTCATCAAGTAGGTCATTACACCAGCTCTCCGAATTTTCAATTACTTCTTCGATCTCATCAGCAAGTTGATCCAATAAAGAACGTAATCCGTTTATTTCATTTTGTGTACTTATCCAAGATAATGACAAGAGATTCAAAAGCGCTAAGGTCGCAGTGTGTGCTTTGGTAGAGGTTATTGACTCTTCCGTGCCCGAAAGAATATCAATGGTTTCCGCACACAACTTACCCATCGTACTCTTTATTTGCGCTGTAAAACCAATAATCTGATCATTATTTGGACATCTCTTAATAACTTCAACAACTTCAAATGATTCACCTGATTGAGATATGCTGATAAGAGTATCTTCTTTATTTATACTATTTAACCCATAGTGCAACAACTCAGATGCATCAATCCAGACAACGGGATAACCATGGTCTAAAAGTCTTAGATAGGCTGGATAAGCAGCAAACAAAGAACTTCCCATGCCAGTTATTATGATTTTTCCTTTTTTCGGTGCTTTCCAGCTGAATAATTTGCCATCAATAAGGTATTTTTTTGATATTTTTCTAATCAATTCAGGTTGTTCTTTAATTTCCTTAAACATCCTGTTCAAAAGAATGCCCCCCTCATCAGCCTTTATAGATTTGAAACGGATGATTGAATAACCTTTTTTTATTATCTATTTTGAAAATATAGAATCGAGTGAAATGTGAACAAACAAAAAAGAAAAAGGCACACCCCCCTGAATCCCCCCTCAATGGGGGAATAAATT
>NZ_DAOLQM010000208.1:0-3952 GCF_035418125.1 Atribacter sp.
TATTTTTTAGTTAAAATGATAACGGTTACGTATTCGTTTACAATTGTTTATATTTAAAAGAAAAGAGGGTAAAAGATGGATATTTCAGTTGTTATTGGAGTAGATACCGAAACTGATATAGGGAGTTTTACGCCTTTTTATAATGGAGTTGAAAAAGGAACACCGCTTTTGATGGATTTGTTTGAGAAAAAAGGAATCCCTGCTACTTTTTTTATGGTTGCTGAGGCAGCCCAAAAATTCCCGGAACTCACTCGTGAGATTAAACAAAGAGGTTTTGAAGTGGGCTGTCACACCATTCATCACGAGACGATTGGCGATCCACTTTTTGAGATTCCACTGGTCAAGCCAGTTTTACCCGAAGAAATACCTCATCGCCTTGAAGTAGCTACGGCAATGATTGCTGAAGTTATTGGAGAAGCTCCCCAGTCTTTTCGAGCTCCCAGACTTTGGGGAAGTACTATTATGGTGAATACCTTAGAGAAATTGGGGTATCTCGCCGATGCTACTTATCCGCTTTATTACTATCAAGAAAGAGTTACTCCTTACTATCCATCAGCAAAAGATTGGACACAAGAAGGGAACCTTTCCATTCTTGAAATACCAAATTTTGCTGATCTTACTATAGAAAGTCATGATCAGTATGGTCGGGATCGAGATCAATGGCCTCTTTTCCGAACCGAAGGCGCTGAATCATTGATGAAGCATGTCAATAGTATGATAGCTTACTGTGCCGATAGAAACCTGCCGGCGGTATTTTGTTTATATATCCATCCCTGGGAATTCATTGAAATGCCTTCTCGCCTTTCTTATGGAGAGGCCACCGTTGAGCCTCTTCAATTTATTATCAAAAACTGTGGGCCCCGAGCCTTAACTGAACTATCTAAAGTGATTGATGCTTTTAAAGATAAAGGTGCACATTTTTATTCGGCAGCAGGACTGGCTCATCAATGGAGAGAAAGTGTCAAAGAAAGCTGAAAACGGTTACACAAAAAGAACCTAAAGGAGAGAGCATGCCACCAACCATTCGAGATGTAGCCCGAGAAGCTGGTGTAAGTGTTGCAACGGTTTCAAGGGTAATCAATGGCTCAGAAGCCGTGAGCGATGAAATCAAAGACCGGGTATTGAAAGCAATCAACCTTTTGAACTATCAACCAAATCTGTCCGCTCGGTTTTTGAGCCAAAAAAAACATCCTTTTTCCGATGATACTAAATATGTTGGCGTGCTATTTGGTGAATACGTTCATTCTGATCATTATTTTTTTTCAAGTGTTATCTCTGGGATTGAAAAAACCATGTTCGAGAAGCGGCTTAACGTAGTGATATCATCAGTATCCCAACGGGATAATTACACTCCTCTCGATCTTCCCCTTTTTATTGCAGAAAAAAGTCTGAAATACTTAATCGTCATTGGAGAAACCGATCCAAAATTTCTTTTTTACCTTAAGGAAAACGGTTTTATTGTGGTAATGGTGGATGATATCGGTCCAATTGGCTTCGATTGTGTTCTCTGTGATTATAAAAGAGGAGCACTGGAGGCAGTCGAATATCTCATAAATTTAGGTCATAAAAATATTGGCTTAATAGCCGGAGCGGAACATCATTATTTTTCTCGAGCATTAGAAAACAGCTACTTAAAAGTCCTGCAATCTCATGGTATCCCAATCCGCCGTGAATATATCGTTTACAATGAGGATTTTAACGTTGATGGGGGAGCACGGAGTATGGAGAAACTTTTCTTGCTATCCAATCCACCCACTGCCATTTTAACCAATGATGAAATGGGAATAGGAGTTCTTCAAAAAGCCAATGAAATGAATATTTCTATTCCAGACCGACTATCAGTGATGGGATTTGATGATATTGAGATGGCGAGATTTTTCCATCCACCGCTTACAACCATGAAAATTCCGGGATCAGAAATGGGGCGTTTAGCGGCAAAATTGGTCATTGATAAAATGCAGGAAAATGAACCTCTTCCCGCTCAACGGATTGAGTTGTCTCCTATTCTTGTTGAGAGAAAATCATGTATTTCATTGAAATAAAAAACATAAAATAAAAGGAGAGAAAGGACTATGTTATTACCAGAATATGAAATGAAATCTCGCTTAAAAAAAGTACAAGACCTTCTTGTCACAAAAGATCTTCCAGGGACTTTGGTATATTACGATGAACTCAATATAGCCAATGGGTGGTATTTATCCGGTTGGTGTCCACAATTCGAGAGTGGCTGCCTGTTTATTCCCCGTCAAGGTGAACCAATGATTTTGGGAGGACCAGAATCGGAACCTTTTGCCAAAACCGATTCAGCAATTAAGAAGACCAAAAATATACCGGTTTTTATGGTTCCAGAGGAGGAATATCCGAATGCTACCATATCTTCTTTTGCCGAAGTCTTTGATGAAATTGGCATTAAAGGGAAAAGCCAAAAACTGGGTGTGGTTGGGCTGGATAAGATGCCCTTCGGAGTTTACCAGTTACTTAAAAAAGATTTATTGGGAATTGACCTGGTTGATATCACTACTGAATATGAACAATTTCGGAAGATTAAGTCACCCTGGGAACAAGAACAGATCAGAAAAGCCTTTGCTATTGCCGACCAATCTTTTCAGATGATGAAGCCCCTGGTTCGTGAAGGTGTTTCAGAGATCGAAATTGCTGGAGCTGGAGAGGGGAAGGCCCGATCCTTGGGAGCGAATTGGTTTGCCTTTAAAGCTATTGTTGCCAGCGGAGAGCGAACCAGCGGAGTAGTTCCTACAGCTTCGGACAAGAAATTGCAAGTTGGTGAAACGGTGATGATGGGACTCAGCCCTCGATACAATGGTTATGCAGGAGTATTTGGCTATACCATGGTGGTTGGTGGAAAGTTCAATGAAGCACAAAGACGCTGTATCAACGATATGGTTGAAGCCTACCGGATTACTAAATCCAATTTAAAGCCAGGGATGATTGGAAAAGATATTAATGCTGTAACCCATGAATTTGTAACCAAACAAGGGTATGGAAAAAATATCGTCTGTCCCTTTGCTCATACTATAGGGCTAATGGAAGCTGAAGCTCCCTTTTTTGGGCCTAATAGCAATGATATTCTTCAGGCCGGTATGACAGTCTGTGTGGATGTGAGTGTCTTTTCGGTCCCGGAAGCAAATGGGGTTCGATTTGAAAGTGCCTTTCTCATTACCGATAAAGGTCCTGAGCCTCTTTCGCCCTATATGGATCAATTGATATTGAATACCAAAGTTTAATACTTCTGCCGCCGTGGAAAGGCTTTTTCTTGATTAGGGGGTGATATTGAACCTGATAAAATCAATATTTTAAAAAAGACTAAAGAAATAATTTATAAAGGAGGAGTAAGTCGTGAAAAAAAGATTGGTAATGCTGGTTTCAATTTTAGTGATTGCTTTCATTCTTGCGGTAGGATTTTATGCTGGAGCCCAAGAAAAGCTGGTGATAGGGCAAGTGTTTTGGGGTTTGCATGATTCTTATCAACAAGCTCATCAGGTGGCAGCGAAAGCCTATTGTGAATCTTTAGGCATTGAGTATATCCCGATGGATGGGCAAATGAAACCAGAAGTCCAAGCAGCAGCTATGGAAGACCTTATTGCTCGACAGGTCGACGGAATCATTTGCCAAGCTTATGATCAGGCAGCCATGGAAGTGTCAATAGATGCTGCTCAACAAGCTGGAATTCCGGTCGTTTCTTTCGTGAATGTCAGTTCGGGAAATGTGAAATATCCAACTATGCAAATCGATGAAAAACAGGGCGCTGTTGCCATGGGTGAATTGGCAGCTAAGAAAATATTGGAATATTTCCCTGATAAAAAGATAAAAATGGCTACCATCAGCGATGCTTCCATTGAGTGGGCTCATGAGCAGAGAACCAAAGCTTTTATTCAAGGAGTACAGAACGTTGCTCCGGATATGGAATGGGTTTTCAATGGCGGGAAGAGTAATC
>NZ_DAOLQM010000209.1:0-3942 GCF_035418125.1 Atribacter sp.
AATCACAAAGAGACGTTAAAAAAAATAATTTAAACCTAATTCTGAATACCATTATCAAACATGAACCACTATCAAGAGCCGACATCGTTAGGATTACCAAAATATCTAAGCCTACGGTTTCAAACCTTATAGATTATTTACTTCAAAGAGAAATTATTAATGAAATTGGAATTGGCGAATCAAAAGGAGGAAGAAAACCAATTCTAATCAGCTTTAATAATTTAAGGAAATATATTGTTGCGACCGATTTAGGAAGAGAAGACTGTACGGTTGCCATTTCAGACTTAAAAGGAAATATCCTCGATAAAGCGAACGAAAAATTTAAAAAACAAGATCGATTAAACGATAAACTTGAAATCGCCAAAGATCTTATTCATTTATTGATAAATAACTTAAAAATCGAACCGAGCCTCATTTTTAAAATATCATGCATTGCACCAGGAGTTTATACCGAGCGAGGAAAAGAACTGAAATGGTCCCCAGTAAACACCCAAAACGAAGGAGCAGATATAAAGAACTATTTTGAATCTGAATATCATGTTCCTGTGATCATAAACCACTCGACTAAGCTTTCTTTGCTTGGAGAAAAAGTAGCAGGAAAAGCGAAAGAGTATAAAAACGTATTATACATCGATTTTGCATATGGCTTAGGATGTTCGTTTATGATTGATGGCAATATTTATTTTGGAATGAACAACTCAGCTGGAGAATTTGGCTATTTTTATTCAAGTCTTCAAGAATTTATGAATAATACAGTAAAGCCGTATGAATTTGGATGTTTAGAAAAAAGAATTTCTGGATATGCATTACAAAATAAAGGTCTGGAAAAAGTTAAAGAAAACCCTCAATCAAGAATCCTTGAATTAGTACAAGGTGACCAGGACAAAATTACCGGCCGAACCGTTTTTCAAGCAGCAATGGAAGGTGATCAGGAAGCAACCGAGATTTTGAAAAGCTCTTTCCGTTATTTTAATATGGCTTTAGCGAATATAATTAATCTACTCACACCAGAAATAGTTATTTTTGGTGGAGGATTTTCTAATGCTGGTAAATATCTACTTGATCTTATTAATGGAGAAATTAAAGACAGAGTTCTACATATGCCAAAGCTTGAAATATCAGAACTGAAAAAGGATGCGAGTATTGTAGGCGCTATACATTATTTATTAAATAATACTGATCTTTTGGAAGAGATTTGATAAAAGGAGTCTTTACAAGAAGTAACTAAAGCCCTGTCCTTGATTCTTGAATTTTTTAAAGAAGGATAACAATGAAGAACGATGAAAGACTGGGGGAGTGAAACCGAACTAAAACAGCTTTTACAATAAATAAATAAGGATTTTGGACGGGTTGATTATTTAGATTAAAAATTATAATCTCATCATCAAGTAAATCAAATTTGAATCGTGGTAAATCTTCGTCTGGTTGTATAGATCTACAATAATATATTCTCCTCTTTTCCTCCCCCATATTAAATCATATCCTTTTTGTTATCAACATAACCCGATTGGATTCCAACAATATGAAATCGTTAGGAGAGATGCCGGGTACAATTGATGGATAGACAATGGAGCAAACCCCATTGGGGCAGACACACCGGTCTGCCCCAATGGGAATATGAATGAAAAAATAAAAAATAAACAATTCAATGGATTTGAATCGCAGGGGAGAACCGATGTGTTCGCCTATTTTTATTTAGAATGAGAGTTGATTTTAATCGAATGCAGGATAATATATTTACAAAAAATTTAAAATAAAAGGATTATGTTATCATTTAAATCAAGATTCTGGAATTACTATAGAAATGAGGGTTGAATTATTAAGAAAAAAGAGAAAACCCAGTGCATGCAGATTGGTTCGATTGAAATCGAAGTAGTATCAAAAGATATAAAAAATATGCATCTGAGAATTCTTCCTCCTGATGGCAGGGTGAGAATCTCCGCTCCCTACCGAATGAACCTGGAGACCATCCGCAAATTTGCTCTTGAGAAGTTATCCTGGATTGAAAAACACCGAGCGAAATTCCTTCAACAAAAACCAGTGAGACACTATGAATATATCAATGGTGAAAGCCATTATCTTGCTGGTCGTAGTTATCGGCTGCGGGTTGTTGACTATGCTGGACATCCCAAGGTGATAATCCGTGATCAAATATTTATCGATCTTTTGGTAGCAAAAGATGATGATCGGGAGAAGCGGAAAAAGGTCATAAATGATTGGTACCGAGAGCAATTAAAGTTAAGGGTCCCAGAACTCATAAAAAAATGGGAGAAAATCATCGGAGTTGAGGCGAAAGAATGGCGAATCAAACAGATGAAAACCCGGTGGGGATCTTGTTCCATTAAGCCTCGAAGGATTTGGTTGAATCTGGAACTGGCTAAAAAATCAGACTACAGTCTGGAATATGTGATTGTTCATGAACTGGTTCATCTTTTGGAACCAAGGCACAACAGCCGTTTTAAGGCGTATATGGATGGTTTTATGCCTCGGTGGAAAAGCTATAAAAAGGAGCTGAATCAGGGAAATGAAGCTCTTCTTTCTTGATGGAAGCGCAATGGATGAGATTGCCACGTCACTTCGTTCCTCGCAATGACGGATTTAGATTCCTTCTCCCTTGATGGGAGAAGGAACCAGAAACCCGCGCCCCTTCTGCCCCCCCAACCTTTACCACGTCCGATTCATGTAGCCACATGCAATGGTAGGTCGAATCCTTGGTTTTTCATCCGTAAATGATTTTACGACATGGCATAAAGATCAATGCAGTAAAAAAAGTGATTCTTACATGGTTCAGTTTATTTCATTTTTCTCTAATAAGTAGTATAAATAAAAAAACTAAAAGTGGTGAGTTTGTGAAGAGATTTTAAACATTATTTATTTTTTAAGGGAGGGGCTATATGACGAATCATCTGCCTTTTATTAAGCGGTACCCAGTAATCATCTATTACATCCTAACTTTTGCTATCTCTTTTGGTGGTTTCTTGCTGGTCGGGAGTTCTGGTCTTTTCGCTGGTACTAACTGGGAGACCGACCCGAGTTTCCAAATTGCAGTCCTGGCAATGTTAGCAGGTCCACCAATCGCCAGTATACTATTAACCATTCTCCTTTCTGGAAAACCAGGCTTACGTGAATTATTCCTCCGTTTGTCACGATGGCGGACGAGTGTTCGCTGGTATATGGATGCACTCGTAATCGCTCCTTTCTGGCAAGTACTGGTACTCCTTATCCTTTCCATTTTCTCCCCAGAGTTTCTCCCGGCTATACTTAAGACGAATGATAAAATACCCCTCTTGTTGCCAGGTATCATAGTGGGAATTGTAGGCGGCTTTGTTGAAGAACTGGGATGGACAGGATTTGCCATTCCTCGACTTTTAAAACGATATAATGCCCTGACCACTGGGATTATCGTTGGTATTTTGTGGGGAGTATGGCATCTGCTCCAGATGACCTGGGTCGGCGTGAGCTCTTATGCTCCTGTTGCTCCTGCCGTCTTTCTCCCGGTATACTTTATTTCTTCGATAGCTGCTCTAACGGCTTTCCGGGTGCTCATGGTGCGGGTCTACGAGCACACTGAGAGTCTGTTTTTAGAAGTAATCATGCACGCCAGTTATATCTTCAGTACGCTTTTTGTTTTTGCCGGTCCAATAAAAGGAGTCCCTTTTTTGATTTATAGTTGTGCATTTGCTGCGACCTTATGGATCACGGTGGCTTTTGTAATGAAGCGTGGTGGTTTTGAAAAGGTGGTATTGGTTAAATAAATATTGGAGTAAAAATATTAAGGGGAAAAAATAATAGGCAATATTAGGACAGACACACAGGTCTGCCCCTACAATGATAAAAATAAAAAAATTAAATAACGATAAAAAGCCAATTGAGAAGAATCGTAGAGGCGAACCTGTAATAAACTGAGGCTAAGTCCTGATTCTTGAATTTATTAAGCAGTGG
>NZ_DAOLQM010000210.1:0-3918 GCF_035418125.1 Atribacter sp.
GAGCTTATCAATTCCGGGGTTTTGCCGATGACGGCATGAATTTACTGGGTAAAAGTGATATTTTTGAAGTCAAAAAAATAAAAGTTGAGGTCAGCGGTTGGGAAGAGGTGACTATTGATTTTACAACCTTGACAATTCCCAAAAACTGGCAACCGACGCCCCCCGATGAAGAAGTGGTCGGTTGGCACCAGGGAGATTCCTCTGATCCTGACGTTGCTTTTGGTATTATCAACACGGTTGATATCGAAAATCAATTAAATTATATGACTATAGAACGGGAAAGTGAGAAAATAATAAACGAAGTTCCATTTCGTTTCATAGAAGGGCAAATCCCAGACTCAAACATAAAAATATGGCTATTACTTGCGAAAAATCCTTTACATACTGAGAAAACCTATGGTTTCATAGCTGGTAGCCGTAATTTTCTCTGGCCAGAAGCCGAGCCGGTTTTCAACCAAATCTTAGAATCTATAAAAATTACTCTGCCTAAAATAGGTGTGACTATCAATATCCAAAACAACCGGTTTACCCTGCTACCGAATTCAATATCGAATTTAGAGGAGTACCTGGCAATCCAAAAGACTGGATTGGTCTTTACTATAGTTCTGCTTCCGATCGGGATTACCTCTCCTGGAAATATTTAGATGGGAAAACTTCTGGGACCATAACTTTTTCTGCCCCCAAAGAAGAAGGAGAATATAACCTTCGTATTTTTGAAAATGACGGGATGACTTTACTTGGTAAAAGCACTGTTTTCTTGGTCAAAAAATCAACTGTCCAATCCAAGCTTCAGTTAGAAAAAGATAACTTCTTCCCTGGCGAAGAAATTAAACTCCTATTTTTTGCTCCTCCTGGACTGGAATCCAGCGCTTGGATTGGGATCATCCCCTCCGATATTCCACACGGTGATGAAAATGTTAACGATCAACATGAGTTAACCTATCAATATTTATCTGGACAGACACAAGGAGAAATGGTCTTTACTGCACCTTCTGAACCGGGAGAATACGATTTTCGTATGCACGACAGCGATTCCAATGGTAAAGAAATTACCTCGGTTTCCTTTAAAGTGGCTCTCCCCCAACCCAGTTTGTCGCTTAACAATAGAGTATTTACACCTGGCGAAACTCTAACGATAACTTTTTCAAATGCTACAACTAATCAAAGAGATTGGATTGGTTTATACAAAAAAGATGCCTCTGATAGGGATTATCTGACCTGGCAATATACCGACGGGAAAAAAGAGGGTTCACTCACTTTTGAGGCTCCTTCTGAACCCGGAGAATACGATGCTCGCTTTTTTATCAACGATGGGTATACTCGACTGGCAATCAGCGAACCCTTTACTGTTGTTATTCAAGAATCCCCAGTTCCATCGCCATCTCCACTAATTGGTACCCTATCTCCGCAAACCGGTTTAGTTCTTTATCTCCCTCTCGATAATGACTCGCAAGATATGAGCGGCTCAGGAAACCATGGAGTTCCAACCTCGACTTTAATCGTACCAGGTAAAATTGGACAAGCATATGATTTTAATGGAATAGATAGTACAGTTATAACTCCCCTTGATATCAATCCGGAAAAAATACCGGAAATGTCGGTTACTTGTTGGGCATATCCCCGCTCTAGTAATGGCCGAAGACAGGTATGGTCTCAGGATGATGGCGGATTTGACCGCTCACTTTTAGTTGAAAACGATGGATGGAGCGTTTTTATTGGTGGTTCTGATTGGATAACCGGAAAAAGTGTTGATTTAAAACAATGGCAGTTTCTTGCGGTTATCTTTACCTCAACTGATGTTATTTTTTATAAAAATGGAGAAAAATTTTCTTATGGAACTGCTGGTGGAACCGGTATGATAAGTAGTAATACTTTTACCTTGGGAGATAATCCAGCTGGCTATTCTGAATTCTTTGATGGGCTCATCGATGAAGTGAGAGTTTACAACCGAGCCCTTGGTGACGAAGAAATTCAATCGTTATTTACAGCATCTTCTCCACCGGTTCATAACGACAATCTCAATTCTATGGCAACCAATGATTGGATTTCTGCCCAGAGGGGAAATCTTGTCTTCGAAGTTCCTCTCAACTGGAAACCCTTGGAAACCGATAGTCTCAATCTCGGCGGATGGTATAATGGTGAAGACCCTAACTTTCCCGATGGTGTCATTTCAATAATGAAAGCAACTTCTCTTGATGCAGCAAAAGAGGATTTAATTATTGATCAGGAAAATAGCCTCATAATCGACAATAAAATGGCCAAATTTACTGAAGGACACTACGTTCAAAATAAAGTTCGAGCTCGATTTTATTTTTTTGAAAAAGTCACCGTTGAGCAAGAAAATCTGCTCATTTTTGTAGCAGCCAAGGACTCTCTCTGGAATTCTTTTTTGCCAATCGAAAAACATTTCATCGAATCGGTGCGATTTACCGATAAGCTTATGTGAGAAATGAATTATTAAGTATATTAAATTAGGTTCCATTTCATTGAAAATATAATTTCATCTTGACAGTTAATATTAACCATAGTTAAATGTAATTGTCTTCAAAAAATATCTTGTTTTATAAGGGGGGTTTTTAATGAAAAGAACCAAGTTTTCCCGTTATATTCCTGCGTTACTTTTCGTTTTTGTTTTGGTTATGACCGTAGGTGTCTTCGCAGCTGAAAACTATACCATGGTTTCTATCCCGAAACTTCGTTCCCCATGGTTTAACCAGCTTGAAAATGGCCTCAACAAAGCCAAGGTCGATTTTGAAGTTGAAGTATATCAACAAGCTCCTGCATCAGCTGACGAAGCCGAACAAGTTCGATTAATTGAAGACGCAATTAACCAGGGTGTCAATGCAGTTTTAGTCGTTCCCAACAATGCTAGTTCCTGTGAACCGGTTTTTGCCCGTGCTAAAGAACAAAATATTGCTGTTATTACCCATGAATCTCCCAATCAAGTCAATGCTGACTATGATGTAGAAATGATCGATAACATTAAGTTCGGAGAAAAATCAATGGAGCTCCTCGTTGAAAAAATGGGTGATAGTGGTAATTTTGTGGTATTTGTTGGATCTCTAACTGTTCCCGCCCACAATATCTGGGCTGATGCTGCTCTGGCACTGGCTAAAGAAAAATACCCCAATTTAGTTCAAGTAGCCGATCGTTATCCAGTTTCAGAAGATCAAAATTTAGCTCGTCAAACAAGTTTAGAAATCCTTACCGCCAACCCTGATCTAAAAGGCTTCCTATGCTATGGGAGCCAGGGAGCACCTGGTGCTGCTCAGGCAGTCCGAGAAAAGGGATTACAGGATAAGGTTACCGTCATTGGAACCACTTCACCAAACCAAGCTGCTCAATTTTTAGAAGATGGATCAATGGATTATTCAATTCTCTGGGACCCTGGTGAAGCCGGCTATGTCATGGTTTACCTGGCAAAATTAATACTTGAAGGGAAATCTGCTGAAATTGTCGATGGAATAGATATCCCCAATATCGGAATGCCAAAAATTGATGGTATTAATGTTCTATTTGACAAACCACTCATAGTGACCAAAGAAAACATGAAGGATTACGATTTCTAAATTATGGTTTTAACTCATTCGGTCTTCCATACTTTAAGTATGGAAGACCGTTTTTTATTTAATAATTGAACCGACTTATATAAATGAATAATGAAATCTATCATTTTTAATAGCCGTTCAAATAATACTGTATACAGACAGTCCACAGCTATTGGAAAAAAGACTCATCCCTTCTTAAGTTCATTAAATGTAAAAGATATCAATGCATAATCAGAACTTTTTTTGCATCATATAAACCATTTTTCTATAGAAAAACCTATATCAAAAAGGATGAAATGACGTGATAAAATGATTGACTTTTTACGTCTTTCCAATATCAGTAAAAGTTTTGGTGGAGTTCAAGCTTTAA
>NZ_DAOLQM010000211.1:0-3896 GCF_035418125.1 Atribacter sp.
CAAGGAAAAAATCTAAAGACGATACCCCGCAGCTTGCTGCGGGGAGGGTTCATTAATTTTAAATTTTATGATTAATCGATTATTCACCAGATGGTATTTATTTCCGTTTTTATTTGGTGTTTATGTGGTTAATTCATTCTACACTAATTACATTTTTGATACTCAAGTACAAGAAGTTGCAATTTTATCAGTATTTGTTGTTCTTTTCCTTTATCTTGTTTGGTATATTTTTAATTTTTTATTTAAGAATGTTAGTAAATCCTCATTAATAACCTTTGTATTCGCGACTTTGTTCTTTTCTTTTCAAAACACAGTTTCATATCTTCGACTAATAGCCATAAGAGGTGAAAATATTGATCTTGCTAGATATTGGTTATCTAGAAATGGGCAGATACTAGTATTCACCATTACCTTAATACTATTCGTATTTATCCTTATGGCTATCAAAAATCTAAAAAAAATACCAAACAGCACCTTGGTGTTTTTAAATATCGCAACGATTTTATTATTAATTTTCTCCATTTTCCGATTAATCCAAAAAATTGAACAAGATAAAGAAGTGAGGAAGGAATTTGTGCGTTCCTGGGACACTTTCCTGGAAAGTTCTACGCAATTCGCTAACTCTAATAACGAATTAACCCCCAATGTGTATTATATCATCTTGGATGGTTTTGCCCGATCTGATATTCTTCTGGAACTTTATCATTATGATAATTCCAACTTCATTCAGGCACTCAAGGAACGTGGTTTTTATATCGGGGAAGATAGTTATTCGAATTATTCTCAAACGAGAACTTCACTTCCCAGTTCTATGAATTTTATGTATCTTCTGAATCTAGAAAAATTTCGTGATCAACAAGACATCAGCAATTTTCCTCTTTATTACATGTTGGAAAATAGCATTGTGGAAAATCAGTTCTCCGCTTTTGGTTACAGGATGATCAGTTTTATTTCCGACTATAGTTTTTCAAATTTTTCTGATTGGGATGAGCATTACGAGAACAAATTTATACCCCCCAGATTTACCCAAACCTTTTTTAACTCAACGGCAGCGTCTGTCTTTGTAAATCCATATTTGTACAAATGGCATAGATATAATGTGAATTTCATATTCGACGGACTATCGAAAACCCCAATGCTAAAAGGACCATTTTTTGTTTTTGCTCATATTTCATGCCCACATCCACCTTTTGTTTTTGAAGCTGATGGCAAACTAAAAAAAGAAGGAAGATTATTTTTGAGTAATGATCAGGATGGTTTTCAGCTTATTGGAACCTCTGAGGAGTATCTATTAGGATATCGAGATCAAGTGAAATATTTGGAAAAGAAAACGTTGTCTATGATTGATGAAATTTTGAACAATTCTTCGGAACCATTAATTCTAATTTTACAGGCTGATCATGGCCCGGGAATGCAGTCTTACTTTATGGGTGTTGAAAATGTAAATCTTGAAGAGAGAATGTCAATCTTAAATGCATATTATTTCTTTGATCAAGACTATCGTTCTCTTTATCCTTCAATTTCTCCAGTAAATACGTTCAGAGTGATTTTTTCTCAATACTTGGGTATTGAATTACCCTTACTGGAGGATTACCAGTATTATTCGACTTTCCTAACCCCATACGATTTAATTCCCGTGAGTGAAAAAATACAAAAAGGTAGCACTGCGGAATAGTGACCAGATTACACTTAGCAGCGAATATCATTCTAACAACTCATATAATCGTATATTTTCATCAACCCAAATTTTTCTGAGATGTTTAGGGGGAAGCTCATAGACCAATGTGTTCAATGCTTTTTGATGATTTCTTTTTTCGTCATGAGAATAAACAAAATAAAGAGCATCGTTCAGATTGAGTTGTAAATGAGTAATCCCCTGTTGTATAAGGGAGACTGTAATTCGGTCAACTTCGGTTTCCTTCACTATTGTTGTCCAGTACGCCTGGCTAACATCAGCAATGCATTTACCCGCGATACAATAATAACCCCTACCATCCCAAGGTAAAAACACACGCACACTGGATGATAAATGATCATTTATGTATTCAATCCCTTTAAAATCGTCAATTATGTTTCCAAGGAATTTTGCTTTTGATTCCGCTCCAAGTAATACTTTTAGAGGATGGGTGATGGCCAATAGTCTACCTATAACTACGAATGAAACGAAAATGGTCCCACCAATTATTCCAAGTGTAAGCACCCGAAATATCTTTTTAAAGCTACTTTTATTAATAATTGTAGTGATTGAAACGGCGCTTAAAATACTTGCCAATGGATAAACTGGTAATAAAAACCTGTTTTGTTGCATTCCTGTTGCCCAGGTAATGAATAACATTATTGCAAAGAATGACAGAGAGCCTACTAATTTTCTTATTTCTTGTGGAATCTTGGATTTAATAAAGGGCAATATGAAGACTGAAAGAAAAACAGGGTTTGGAAAGTCAACATCTCCTAGAAAAGTACCAAATTGATAATATTTTATATAGAGAGAAATGGGTAATAGTAAATAATCGTACCAGTTTTTTCCAGTACCGAAACTACGTGTGTAATCCATAGCAAATTCAAGCTCAACTGGGTTGATGGATTTTTGTTGCAAAAAGAAAGGGAAAATTGGGTTGCCGGTCCAGATTATATTCTTAAGGTACCAGGGAGACGCGAATAACACTGCAAAAAACACGAAACATAAAGCTTCTTTTGTAAGTGATTTTAAGTCGGTGAGGGATTTAATATTTTTTAAGAATTGCAAACAGATAAAGAGGACGATAATTCCTAGACCCCAAAGTGCCATATATTTAGTGCTTAGCGCCAGTCCCTGAAAAACACCTGCAAGTAAGAGGAATTTTGTGGATCTCTCTTTACTCCATAGCAGGGCAAAATTAATCGCTAAGAATTGGGTGACTGACCAGGCGATATCTACATAAGCTAACACACCCCATGTAATCAAAATTGGTGTTCCAAGTAAAAGAGCAATGGACAAAAAACCCGTTATTTCCGATATCCATTTTTTACAAAAGGCATATGTTGATAGCAAAAGGATTATCAGAAAGGAAAAATTAATTACTTTTGCAACAATATCAGACCCGAGTCCCATTCCGAGCATGTTTAGCATTTGCCAGATAAAGGGATAATAAGTAAGCCAGTTTTCAGGTATTGGGATGATCTTTCCGGCGTCTAAAAACAAGCGCGGCCCCTGCAGATGATACATTAAACCGTCATAATCCCAAGGAGGTGTCAGTGTCTGTAAAAAAGCCAGCATTAGCGCCAGCGCTCCCGCGGTAAAGAAAAATTTTTTAATGAATGAAAAACCCCGCCAAATCTCAGGGAATCGCTTGATGTGTGATAACCCTTCGGTCAGAACCTCCACACTGTTTTTGAAGGCGATGATAGCGAAAATGACCAACAGAATGGTGTGATGAATTGGCTTGAGCCAACCCAGCAACCCCATAAAGAATTCGGCATAACCGATTGCCGCCAGGCCCAGGGGCAAGCTAATGACGGTGCGCTCGATGAATGACCAGTCGCCGAGTTTAAAAGGACGCAGCAAAATTATCCCCAGACCTGCAGCCAGGAACAACACCAGCCCTGCCAGCACGAGCGCGAATACGGCATCGCGGAACCCCCCCGAATTAAGGTCATCCAGGTGAGGGGCGTGCTGAATGTTCGGGCTATGGATGAGTAAATAACCCAGAAAAAGCGCCATAACCGTCAAAGCGGTGTAAAAAATATAGTTGTTCTTCAATCAGTTTTTCCTATCAGTCAGTCTTTTTTTGGAAGATTTAAATCACCCCCCGCTCTTTTCCACCGCGGCCAACAGGGCTTCGGCGAAGGCGCGCGCCTGGGAGGCGGTGAGATACAGGTGGCTTTCTTCGTTGCGCAGCAGCCGTTCGCTTTCAGCG
>NZ_DAOLQM010000212.1:0-3887 GCF_035418125.1 Atribacter sp.
TATGAGCTCGTATAATATCGGTTGTCATTTAAGTTGTCATTTTGGTTGTCAATTAACGGGTGGACGAAAGTGAAGGAACAAAATATTTGCGCTTTGGGAGGAGGAAATGGACATATGGAATATCGATAATTTGGTTTTATTTTTAATATTTTTTATTCCTGGATTTATCTCAATAAAGGTGTACGACCTATTTATTCCCGGTGAGAAGAGGGACTTTACAAAATCTCTTTTTGAAGTCATGGGCTTTAGCGCTATTAATTTTGCAGCATTATCATGGCTGATCATTTTAATTCACTCAGACAATTTCTATTCCGGACATAAGCTTTTTTATTTCTTGTTGCTATTTATAATACTTTTTATTGTCCCGATAATTTGGCCATTAGTTTTTCTAAAGTTGTCTTCTTGGCCTCCAATTGCCAAAAAGATAATACATCCAATTCCTAAACCTTGGGATTATGTCTTTGGGAAAAGAGACCGTTACTGGGTTATTGTCCATCTACGGAATGGAGAGAAAATAGGAGGCAAATACGATAGCAACTCTTTTTCTTCTTCTTATCCAGCAGAAGAACAGATATATCTTGAAGAGATGTGGCACCTGAATGAAAATGGAGCCTTCATGGAACCTGTTGATAGATCTGCTGGGATATTAATATTGGGAAAGGATATTTGTTCTTTAGAATTATTTAAATAGGGGAGAATAAAATGTCAAAGAACAATCAGGATAAGGGGAACAAACCTATTAACGAGGGATACCAGCCTCTAAAAAAGGGATACCAACCAACTGCAGGAAATTTGGACCCCAAAAATCCTCCTCGTGGCGGCTCAGGCGTTCCGTCGAAGCCTTCCAATGATGCTAGCAATGAGAAAAAGAAATAAAGATTACCCAAATGCCAATACGTCCGCAATAATGGATTTTCTCTACCCGAGGTTCAGAGCCAGGCAGTATTATTATGACGATATTTAGCACAAGATGTTAATAAATGAGATCGTACCATGACCATACCGGAAAGTAATAAAAATTTGGCTATCGATCCGCTCAATCGATTCGAACTGGCTGGGGAATCAATGGTCTTTTATAATAAACAGAATCTGAAAATATATATAGCTATAGAATCGGACAGTCTTAGAAATATTTTTTACAGTGAGCGACCCCTTGCTATAAATATTATAGTAAAAGGCCTACCGAAGAGAGGGAATGAAAAATCCCTTCCTGTTAGGTATGTAGACCTAAAATTTAATAGATCTTTCATGATCAAGAAGATATTACTCTAAAAGGAGGTATGAAATGAGTGACAAGGAAACCAATGTAACGAAAACGCTTGGGCAAGTAATCGACGAAATTATAAGTGCCCTTAAATATCTTGATGAAGAAAGTAGAATCACAGCAATAAGTGCAGTATGCCAATACCTGAACATCCAGTTGACTGAAAAACGTGGAATACAATCAATAATAAGAACTGTCGAAAATACACCAGAAAAAGCTCTAACTACACTAATAGATATAAGGACCTTAAAAGACCAAAAACAACCATCTTCGGCAATCGAAATGGCTGCACTTGTTGCATTTTACCTCTCGGAACTGGCTCCAGATCCTGATAGAGAGAATACGGTAGAAACTGACGATTTGGTTAAGTATTTTAAACAAGCTGACTTTCCATTGCCCAAAACGCCCGAGGATTTACTCCCAAATGCAAAAAAAGCAGGGTATTTCGATTCAGCAGGTCGGGGCAGGTATAAACTAAACCCGGTCGGCTACAACCTCGTTGCACATAACTTGCCTCGCGCCATAACAAATAAGACCGCCAAGCCATTTAGGAGTAGGAAGAAAAAGAGAGAGTCAGGAAAGACCATTACATCAAAAAAATAGGACCTAAAGGATACCATCTCTATGGCCGAAACCATTATGCAATTACAAAAAAAGACTCAAGCGTTAAAGCACGCTATAAAACTAGTTCGCTCAAGGCAAATACAAAGTAATGCGATTAAAAACAAAATAAAATCTTTTGTCTACGAGTATTTTAAAGATTCCCGCCCGATTCTTCTTTCCGGCGGTCTAATTGATGAAAATTTAACTAACACAGATTCAGCGATGCAAGATTTATTGCGCTGTGCCCAGCGCAATACCCTAAAAGTTATATATTTACGTTATTTTACAAAGTTGAGCGAATACTTAAATGAGATAGAGCTAAAAATCATTTCGCCAATTTCCAGTGGGGAAAAAGATCTGCCGAATCATCAGAAATATCAACAGATATTGGAGACTCTTGGAAAAATTGCCCCTTCAGCTGCGAAATCTTATCAACAGGCTTTATTAGACCTTCAGGATCAAAATCGCATTTCTTGGCGGGGCACCGTTGTAGAGCTTCGAGAAAGCTTACGGGAAGTACTAGATGCCTTAGCTCCTGACAATGAAGTTGTCAGCCAGCCAAATTTTAAGCTCGAGCAAAATGCGAAGAGACCAACAATGAAGCAGAAAGCCGTGTTTATCCTTAAATCAAGAAATGCTTCCAATAAGCATTTGAAGACATTTGAAAGTGAGGTTGATGTCGTAGAAGAACTTTGCGGAGGATTCATACGGTCTGTGTATGAACGGTCTTCTGAAGGCACTCATACCCGCATTTCAAGAAATGAAGCGTTAAGAATAAAAGATTACATAACGCTAGCCTTAGCCGAGATATTAGAATTGAAAACATAATTAAAAGCAGAGGTTAACGCTACATAAAGTGAAGGATAGAATGTCAACTCTATTATCACACAAAAAAACAGGAACCAGAGATATTCCTAAAGAGTGGGGACTAGTACGTCTTGGTGAAGTTATTTCTCTTAAATACGGAAAAGGATTATCTGAAAAAAAAAGGACTACGGGACCATTCCCTGTAGTAGGTTCAAATGGAATCATAGGTTACCATAACCAATCACTTATCCAAGGGCCTGGGATCGTTGTTGGAAGAAAAGGGTCGATAGGGTCTGTGTCTTGGGTAGATTTGGATTTCTGGCCAATAGACACTACTTATTACGTAGCCGTTTTGAGGCAGGATGTCGATTTAAGGTGGCTATATTTTTCTTTATTAAAACTCAACCTACAAAGATTAGGACAAGCAGATGTCGTCCCGGGACTAAGAAGAGAGCTAGTGCATATCCTGATGTTTCCCTTTCCTCCTCTTACCGAACAGAAAAAAATAGCAGATATCCTATGGACTGTGGATGAAACGATTCAGAAAGTCGGGCAGGCTATAGAGAAGACGCAGAAGCTGAAGGAAGGCCTCATGCAGCAGCTTCTGACTAAAGGCATCGGGCATAAGGAATTTAAAATAACTGAAATAGGAACCATCCCAATTAGATGGGAAGTAGCTAAATTATCTCAAGTGGGGAAAATTGTTACTGGTACAACTCCTTCAACTAATATTGATATGTTTTGGGGAGAAGGGTTTCCTTTTGTAACACCCTCTGATTTTTCTAGCAATAAATACGTGATAAAAACCGAAAGAAAGGTAACCGAATATGGTGTAAAAAAAGCCAAAATTATCCCAAAAGACTCAATTATGGTTTCATGCATCGGTTCAATTGGAGAAGTAGCAATGTCCTTGTCAGAAAGTTTAACTAACCAACAGATTAATTCGATAATTTGTGATAAAGAAAACAACCCACATTATATATATTATGCAATGAATTTTAGCAAAAGAAGACTCAAAAGATGGGCAGGTATTACCACAAATCCAATTGTAAAAAAATCATTATTTGAGTTTTTTCCTATCCCTCTTCCGCCCCTTCCGGAGCAGCAAAAAATTGCTGAAATTCTTAGTTCAGTGGATAAGCGAATCGAGACGTTGAGAAAAAGAAAAGAAAGGCTCGAGAAGGTTAAAAGAGGTCTGATGGAAGATCTCCTG
>NZ_DAOLQM010000213.1:0-3873 GCF_035418125.1 Atribacter sp.
TTTTTCTTGAGTTCATCCAAGGCACTACCCTAAAAAATCCAACTGAAGAATTAGTTTTAATCAAAGAATAAGCTGTTACAAGAAGGCAATAAAAGAATATAGATCTATCCTGAAAACACTAGAATAAGTGAAAAAGTGATTCAATAAAAAGTTGAAAGGCACACCCCCCTGAATCCCTCCTCAATGGGGGAATGAATTTAACAATTCCCCTCCTTGGAGGGGTGCCGTCTTCTGGCGGGGAGGGTGCCTTTAGGTCTTATAATGTTTATTCTTAAAAAATTTAAATAAAAGATGAGATCCTCACGGCTTTAAAGAATGAGGGGGCGAGGGAACAACTAATTCAATCTTCAACAAGTGCCACAAAGTAGCCTGGATGACTATGGAAAGGAAATACTTCATCCGTGGAATAGAGCAATAATGGATCATTATTGATCCATTATTGCTCCTAAGAAATCTAAGGTAATTCGAGCTGCTAACTGAGACGTTATTTCTCCAGAATCATATAATGGATTGACTTCAACCAGATCAAAGCCAAGGATTCGACCTTTGGTTGGTAAAGCTGTAAGAAGCTGCTTTACCTGGAAATAACTCAATCCCCCCGGTTCGGGCGTTCCGGTGCCGGGTGCAATTGAAGGGTCAAATACATCGATATCGATAGTGACGTACATATTTTTTGATTGGGGAATTTCTCCAATGACCCAATTCAAACCTTTTTCAAAAACCTGTTGAGCAGTGATGATTTTTGTGCCGAATTTTTTTGCTTCCAAGAAAGTATTTTTATCATTGAGCAAACCTCGAATACCGATCTGGGTAATTTGACCAATATTCCCTAATTCTGAAATTCTCTTGATTGGACTACCATGGGAATAGATCATCCCTAACCCACCGCTATCATTGGCAAAATCAAGATGGGTATCCAATTGAATGATATCCAATTTTTCATTCGAAAATGCTTTGACAATTGGATAACTAATGGAATGATCGCCCCCAAAAATTACCGGAAAAACATTTGCTTCAATTATCTTTTTGGTTATTTTCTCAATTGATTGAACATTTAATTCGGTCATGGTAGGAAATATTGGCATATCACCGTAATCGATAGCTCTCATTTCCTTGAGGATGAATCGTCCCAATTCGACATCAAAAATCCCTTCCCCATCATAAAATTCAGCCCCATACATCTGTGATGCTAAACGAATCGAACGAGGACCAAAACGAGTTCCTGCTCGATTGGTAGTAGCTTGATCCAAAGGTACTCCTACCATGGCAACATCTACGTTATGCAGCTCTTTTGAGTGAGGAAATTTAAAAAAAGTTGGTACATCACTATAGGAAAAATGGCTTCTATCAATTTTCTCGAAGTCCATAACAGCACCTTCTCGTATTTTTAACTCATCTTTTTCTAAAAATGAACTTTTATGATTTTTAAATCTTTAAGTACCAATCCTTTCTTTTTTTGACTTACGCTCATCCTTTGATTTCTTGAAATATCCCTTTTTCTTTAAATATTTTTGGATCGTAAACCTTCACTCCTTGAACCACTCGATGAATAACTCCGGTCTTGCTCGGTGAATCGGGTTTAAAACCGAGGTGAAGAGATTTAAATAAACCCAACAATTGCCCAATCATGACATAGACTGGTGGAGTAAGAGAGTCGGGAAGAGCTGCTTGGGAATCACTCTTGATATCAATCATTTCATCTCCATAGCGACTGATTTCATCATCCAGTCCCTCTCCGACGAGAATGGTCATTTTTCCCAACTCCTGCTGTCGGATTTCCTTCAAGAGTTCCGCTTCATAACGGCGAACGTAGGGATCAGAAGCAAGAAAAGCGACGACCAGCGTGTGTTTATCGATGACCGCTTTTGGTCCGTGGCGTACATCAAGGAAGGTATTGTACCCACACATGATCTGTCCACTAGTGAGCTCCTGGAGCTTGAGGTGGGATTCAATAGCTGTTCCAAAGTGACTGCCACTTCCCAAAAAGATCGCTCTTTGGAAATCACTTTCAGCGATTTTCTTAACCACTTCCGGTGCCATTGCAAGCACCTTTCTTCCAGCAACCACCAGTTGGGGAAGCTTTTGGGTATACTCATCAGGGGAATAAATTTGGGAACAAGCTTGACCGGCAATCACCATATTACTGAAAGATGCCGTCATGGCTAATCCGCGGTCATTGGTTTTCTCATCAAGATCGATGACCAGACTGTTGGGATCGTGCCGCGCTCTTCGGGCTAAACCACCCTCTTTATTGCAGGTAATCACCAGGTGGCAAATGGAATCGGAGAATTGACTGGCGATCTCATAGGCACCCCAACTTTCCGGACTGTCCCCGGAACGGGCAAAGGAGATCATCAGCGGATTGGTATGGGCAAAGTACTCGAAAGGATGTGTGACTAGCTTCCCGGTTGAAACCACTTGAACCGGAACTGGAAAACTTTGACGAAATATCCCCTGCAAACAATATCCGACAAACTCTGACGTACCGGCACCGGCTAAATAAATAACACTCTTCTTCTTTCCAGATAGAGACTCAAAAAGCTCAATTAACCTTTGACGGTATTGAAAGACTCTTTCCACACTCGATGTCCAGAGATCAACCTGATCATGAATCTCCTGGGGTGTGTACTGAATACCCAGAGCTTCTTTTTGGGTGTCATCGAGGGAAATGAATGCGGATAAAGGGTTCATCTGTATTTTGTCTCCTTTTCACTAAGTTTTTTCTATTAATTTCATTCATTCATTGTAAACGATGCCAATCATAATTCCTATAAGAAGTTTTTTATCTTGGAGAATAGCCCACTACCGGTTTTGAAAAATATCTATCTTTATCAACAAGGAAAATATTGATTTCATTGATACTTTTATTCTATTAGATTTATATAAAAAACTTTTGGAATCAATGGTTCAAAGGTACAATAACAAAACAAAATCCACCTTAGAAGAGGAATGGATTAGATATCGATGAAAAAGTTCCTTCTCTTATTATTAATAATATATTTATCTTTCTTTTTCAAAGTGAATGATGCGAATGGAACGCAAATTTTTATTACTCCTAATCCAACCATTGAGACAATTCAAGAAGAAACCATTGAAAGCCTTCAAAAGAAGATAGATGATGTAATTTCTCAGATCAATCTTACAGTCGGTTCTGAGCAAACCGAAAATGCTCAAAAATACGGTATAACCTTAGCAGAGCTCCGGTCTAGAACCAATAAATTAAGAGACCTCCAAATCACTTATCAGCAGCACAAAACCACCTTGGAAAAAAATAAAACTCTTCTTCTTGAAATTCAAACTATGAAAGAAAAAAAAATTGTTGACCCGTCTTTGGGAATATCACAGAAACCTCCTTTTAATTTAAGCATTTATGATCAATATCTTGACCAGATAAATGATATCCAGCAACAAATAGAATCAGTCAATTTTTTAAAAAATATTGCCAGCAGTAACCTTATTCAAGCAAAAAGTCGTTTGGAAGAAAGCCAAAAAGTCATCAGAAATCTTCGTGATTCAGCTCAAGCCTCTGGGGCTACATCCACTACCCCTCAACCGAATTTAAGCTGGTCGCTTGAAATCGCCCTCATAAATGAACAACTTTCGCAAGCTAACTACAACTATCAAAAAGCTCAACTGAACAACATAGAACTGGAATTAGAACTGACTCAACTTAAGAAAGCATCAATAGAAAGCATTATCACCTGGATAAAAAGTGATCTTCAATTTGATCAATCTGACTTAGATCGACATATTGAAGATTTAGAAAATCATTCTTTAACAGTTCAGGAAAAAAATAAAAAAAGTGAGGGCGTGAGGAACTCATCTGACACCACCAGCGTCATCCTGAGCGGTGCTTTCCCGCGTGAGGATCTC
>NZ_DAOLQM010000214.1:0-3870 GCF_035418125.1 Atribacter sp.
CTTGTAAATCTTTTTTTTCACCAACTATTACGGCATTTTGAGAAAGATCGATATCAACAACATAGAGAGGATGCGAATTACTGAGTCCTAACCCCTTCCTTTGGCCGATAGTGTAAAGATATATTCCTTCGTGGTGCCCGAGTATTTTTCCTTGGAGATTAATGATCGGTCCTGATAGATCAAGATGAGAACGGTTTTTAAGGAAATCACGATAACCGCCCTGAGGAAGAAAACAAATATCCTGGCTTTCAGATTTTTCATCCATTAGTAAACCGAGTTGATTAGCAAGAGATTTAACCTCTTCTTTGGTGAGATGAGCTAAGGGGAAAAGAATTCTATTGAGGATTTCCCTATGGATATTATATAAAAAGTAGGTTTGATCTTTCGAGTGATCCTGGGATTTCCGTAAAAAAAATTGGTTGTTTATATAATCAATTTGGGCATAATGTCCGGTTGCAAAATAGTCAAAACCGTTTTTCATGGCATAATTAAAAAGAAAACCAAATTTTATCTGTCGATTACAAATTACACATGGGTTGGGAGTTCTTCCTGATAAGTATTCCTTGATAAAAGGTTTTACGACTTCCCTTTCAAATTCGGTGCTTAATTCAAGAGTTTGATGAGGAATTTCAAGAATTTCACATACCCTTTTCGCATCGTTTAAGGTTGATCCTAAACGGGGATCGTTCGAAGAACCGTGAGTTACCTGAAAAGCCATGGTAATCCCAAAAACTTGATACCCTTGTTTTTTTAAAAGGAAAGCAGCAACCGAAGAATCGACTCCCCCACTCATAGCGACTAATATTTTTTTAGTTTTCACATTAACTCCTCTGGGTTGAGTTCTTTATTCATGTTTCCAGAACGATATTCCTCAAGATCTAATGTGACCCAATGGTATCCAAAGGATTTTAATCTTTCGACGATTTGGTGGCGATAATCATGAATTCGAGTCAGATCATTATCCATTAAGGGAACTTCAATTCGAGCAATTGGATAATGATCCCTTACCCGCAATTGCTCAAAACCCAATTCACTCAGATATAATTCTGCTTTTTCGATTCGACTCAAATGTTCAGAAGTTATATCTGTTCCATAAGGAATACGAGTGGCTAGACAAGAAAAAGAGGGCTTATTCCAGGTTGGTAGGTTCTTTTCTTTCGATATTTGACGAATTTCTTCCTTGGTAAAGCCAGTTTCCAATAAAGGGCTTAAAATATTCATTTCTTGAATAGCTTTTCTTCCCGGACGAAAATCATTTAGGTCGTCGGTATTTGAACCTTCGATGATGAATTGAAAATTTTTCTGAATGGCAACTGCTTCTATAGTTTCAAAAAGAATTTTTTTACAAAAATAACAACGGTTTGGTTGATTTCGAATAATTGAAGAATATTGAAGAAGATTTACCTCTTGAACTATTAAGGGAAGATTCAGTTGGCTGGCGGTCTTGAGAGCGAAGCTTTTTTCTCTTTTTGGCAAAAAGGGTGTATCAATCAGAATCCCGCTGGTTTTATCTCCCAATACCTCATGACTGGTAAAAAGCAAAAAAGTACTATCAACACCACCGGAATAAGCAACCAAACAATTCTTGAGGTCTTGTAAAATTTGTAGTAATTTATCGTATTTAATTTTAATAATATTGTCCATGAATTTCTTACCAAACTGATAAATATCGTTCTCCAGTGTCGGGAAAAATAGCCACAATCAACTTCCCTTGATTTTCCTCGCGTTTTGCCAATTCAAGTGCCGCCCAACCGGCTGCTCCGCTTGAAATGCCAACATGGATACCTTCGATTTGAGCAATGCATTTTGCCGTTGAAAAGGCGTCTTCATCCTCAACTGGAATGACTTCATCGATCAATTCCCGACGTAACACTTCAGGGATGAAGCCGGCTCCAATACCCTGGATACGATGAGAAGCTGGGGTTCCTCCTGATAATACTGCTGACTTTTTGGGTTCAACGGCAACTACCTTAAGGGACGGTTTCCGATCTTTTAAAACCTCAGCGGTTCCTGTGAGGGTTCCTCCGGTTCCTACTCCACAGACCAAGATATCAATAAGCCCATCGGTATCAGTCCAGATTTCTTCGGCGGTTGTTTCTCGATGAATTTTTGGATTGGCAGGATTTTTAAATTGCATTGGCAAAAAAGAATTAGCATTCTCTTTTGCCAATTCTTCTGCTTTTTTGATCGATCCTCGCATTCCTTCTTCTGAAGGAGTGAGAACCAGTTTAGCACCAAACCAAGAAAGAATTTTTCTCCTTTCAACGGATACGCTTTCTGGCATAGTGAGTATTAATTTATAGCCACGCTGAGCACAAACAAAAGCCAAAGCTATACCGGTATTCCCGCTGGTTGGTTCGATTATCAAGGTATTTTTATCTATCGAACCATTTTTTTCAGCTTCGTTTATCATTGACACTCCAATACGATCTTTCACGCTTCCGCATGGGTTTAAGTACTCAAGCTTGGCAACTACCTCCCCGGGTAGATTGGCACCCAATTTTGACAAACGAACTAAAGGAGTATTTCCTATGAGCTGAGTAATGTTTTGGGCAATTTTCATAAAAATTCTTCCTTTCCGTCAAGTGAAAAATCTACCATAATGTTATCACTCTGAAACAAAATTGGTGAGCAAGTTATTTTTGAGGCGTTTTTTGATTATTTTGACGAATAATTTTGATAGGGAAATTTTCAATCCGGTATTTTTCTATTTGATCCAGTGATAAGGTTATGGGTTGAACCATTTTTGGCGATGAATAGCTTTGATGCTGTATTTTGATATAGAGTGGTTCAACAAGAGATGAAGAATAATAAGCGATAATTCCTGAAGCAAATTGTTCAGTATCAGAGTCGATCATTCCCTTTCCTAAGCCGGTTGGTCCCTTAGTATGGGAAGGAGTAAAAATATAGTCTTCTGGTTTAGCTTGGCTGAACAATGCCAAATTATCTTTTTCATTCCGACCAACTAAAAATATAAATTGGTTACTCAACCGAAAATATCTGCCTAATTTTAAAAGTTCAATGTTTTCCATCGTCAGTTCATCATGGATAAGCAGGTCATAGACCCTTCGAGCAAAAATCGGATCGGTGAGAAGACATCCACCGGCTGGGGCTGGATAATCAGTAATTCCCATTTTTTGAGCCAAGTCGAATTGAGGTCCACGAACACGACCGGAAAAGTTATAGAGCTTATCCCGATCAACCCACCCTTTTTGTTCGGGAATGGTCTCTTGCAATAATTTCGCTGAAAGGGGCCTTAAAATTAAACCTTTTATATGAGAATCTCGGTCAATGATGCTCAACCCCCATAGGAACTGAGATTTTGGTCTTTGAGAGAGGACTTCGCCAGTTACAATAAATGAAGCCTTTTTTTCTTTCATAACTTGATAGGCTTGGGTAATCATTAGAATTTTACAATCGATACAAGGGTTTAAGTTTTTACCAAAATCATATTTTGGATTTCGAAGAAGATCTAAAAAGTTTTCTCTAAGTTCTATTTCTACCAATTCAATACCCATTTTTTGAGACATGTTACGGGCATAGTATTGTTTTTCTTTCATTTTTTTATTATTGGCAAAGGGAATAATGAAGTTAACCGCTATGACTTCGATACCTTGATCCATAATGATTTGGGTTGCAAGCAAGCTATCAAGGCCTCCTGAAAATAACGAAACCGCTTTAATCATAAAATAACACCTCAAAAGGATGGAACGTTTTAATTCGAATTGATAAAATGCTCGTTGATTCAAAATTATTCGGGAACATTTCACTATTCTTTTATTCTAAGAAGTCCGTGGTTTTTGCTGGATGATGTAAGGATCTCATCTTTTTATTCTTTTTTCTAGGTGATTTTCTCAAGGTATCAAAGAA
>NZ_DAOLQM010000215.1:0-3856 GCF_035418125.1 Atribacter sp.
ATACATTGTGCCCCTACAATTTTATATTCTTTGGTAGGGGCTTGATTTATCAAGCCCGTGGTTTTTCAGGTTAGATTTTTATATATGGATATTGTTATTTTATTTTTTTGTTGAGGATTGATATTTGGCTAATATCTTTATTATCAAGTAGAGCTTCCCTGGCATTTCCTTGGTTCACGGCTATTTCAACAAAACCCGAGCTATCGGTATGCACTAAAATCTGTCCTTTTTTAGACAATCCATATGCCTCAAAAAAAACCGCATCAAAAGAACGTCCATTAATGACAATGTTCAAAGGATCTCCGGGTTGTAGTTCAAAATTATTCAGCATTATTCCGGGAATATTCGTTTCTATGTTGCCAAAACGGTCACAAAAGGCGACTTCGCCGGTTATAGTGTGGTTATGAAGGTTGGGTTGATTGACTGTAAGCGTATGGAGGTCATTAACGACCGGTCCAAAATGTTCCAAGGGGACACCCATTGAGAGGCGAGCGCTCACAGGAGCAAAAATATCCCGACCATGAAAGGTGCTACTGGGATTTAAGCGAAAAAAGTAAGAAGGGTTCTGGAGAATGACTGTTTTTTTCGTGGGGTACTGTTCGATGAGGAGTGTAAAAGTCCCATTATCAGGACCAACCAAAAATGAACCATTGGCAAGCTCGACAGCAATTGGGAAGCGTTCCGTTCCTACTCCATAATCGACTACTGAACAAAAAATTGTTCCGGGAGGAAAATCAGGGAAAGTACGTTGAAGAATATACATGGCTTCACGGATATTGAAGGGTTCAATATCGTGAGTGATGTCGATGATTTCAACACCCGGGTTAATCTGTTTCATAACTGATTTAGCAATTCCTACGTAATAACTGGTCATTCCCCAATCGGTTAAAAAGGCGATGAAATGCATCTTTAGCCTCCATAATTCCAATCATTCTTATAAGAGTTGGTATGATTATTATATATTATCTGATAAATTTAGTGAGAAATGGGTTAAGAGTAGAATAATAATTTGGAATTTGAAGCTTTGAAAGTGTGAAAAACCATGAAAATACTTCTTTCTTTTATCAAGGGAGAAGGAGCAAATAGATCAGAGGGAGAAGGGACCTAACTGCAAAATAGCTGCTGATGTTTATAGAAATAAAATAAGAATTAAAGCCGAGATAAATGTCATTGATCCTCCAAAAAGAAAAGTTGCCGAAGGGCCAAAAGTACTCCAGAGTAATCCCCCGATTAAAGAAGCCGGGAAGAGACCAATTCCCAGTAAGGTTGCATGAAGACCAATAATAGTAGCTCTCCTTGAAGCAGGTGAAAGCTCAGAAACCAGTGCTTTGGCAACCCCTTCAGTCATACCGATATAGAAACCATAGAGAATCATGGCCGGGATAATAAAGGAAGGAGTAAAACCAATCACATAATAAGTAATACTATAAAGGAGAAACCCTCCAGCTAATATCCACTTTTGACCAATTTTGTCGGAAAGCCATCCTGCCGGATAAGAAACCACCATATATACAATATTAAAGAGCAGATAGAGAAGTATCACTTGAGCAGCGCTATACCCTAAATCAGGTTCAGTTGCTCTTAATAAGATGAATTGGTCGGAGGAATTTCCCAAAGTAAACAAAAAGGTGGCCAACAGGAAAACTTTTAACTTATGATCCAGTTTAAGAAGTGAACTCCAAGAAAGTGGAATATGAGTACTTTTTTCCCCACTTCCGGTTTCTATGGTCAAGAAAAGAACAACCACCCCTAAAGCTGCCGGTATCAAGCTGAGAAGAATAATGGAGCGGAAGGTGGGAATATAAAAAGCAGGATTTCCCGATTGCCGGGCAGCTTCTTGAATACGAAAGAGAAAGAAAAAGGTGATTAAGGTACCGATTACTGCACCCATGGAATCCATGGTGCGATGGAGTCCAAAAGCTTTTCCTTGATGATTCCCTTCAACTGATTCAGAAATCATGGCATCACGGGGAGCAGTACGAACTCCTTTCCCAAAACGATCTGAAAATCTTCCAGCAAATATAAAACTCCAATTACTGGCAAAATAAAATAGTACTTTTCCTATAACAGATAAGGAATACCCAGCAATTGCTAAAGGCTTTCTTTTGCCTATTCGGTCAGCAAAAGCCCCAGAAAACACTTTGAGAATCGATGCCGTTGACTCGGCAACACCTTCGATGATGCCGAGAATAGCCGGACTGCCTCCCAAGGCTTTTAAATAAAGAGCAATGATCGGGTAGATCATTTCTGAACTGATATCGGTCAAGAGTGAAGTTAAACCGGTAATAAGAATGTTTTTTCTTTTATTTTTTTTATCCATTTCAGTCTCACCATTGGTTTATAATATCTTTAGATTAAAGGCCTATATTTAATATTGTTGAAGCAAATGAAATAATAATTATATTCAGTATGTCTATTCTTATTATAAACCAAATATGACAGCTGTCATTCCCAAAGCAATCGGGAACTTTTTAAAATCATAGTTTTCGAAGATTTGAGATGAAACATGGACAATAACCGTTTAATTATTAAATCAAGTAAAATTAATCGATTAATATATATTGCGATTTTAGTAGCTATGGGAAGTGTTCTGCATGGATTGGAAGGCTTGATCCCGCTGCCTAACTTATTTATTCCTGGAGCGAAGTTAGGTTTTGCTAATATTGTTACCTTGATTGCTATGGTATTATTAGGTCAAAACGAGGCCTTGCTGGTCACCTTGTTGAGAGTTTTTTTAGGGGGATTAATTTCTGGAAACTTTCTCAATATTGGGTTTTTTCTAGCTTTAAGTGGTGGAATATTTGCTTGGTTAGGAATGAAGTTAATGAGCAAAGCCACCGAATCAGTTCTCATCATCAGTATGTTCGGAGCCCTTTTCCATAATATCGGCCAAATATTAGTCGCTTATCTATATATTCAAAGCATACATATTTTTTGGTATTTGCTATTATTGTTTCCCTTTGCTATTTTAGCCGGTTTTTTCACCGGATATCTTTCGTCTCTCATTATTCATTATGTAAGAAATTCCTCGGTTTCACTGAACAGAAATTATAAATAGGAGGAAAAATTACCGACCTAAGAAGTGATAATTCAAAATATTCATTCTTTCAATGTTGTCAGTGGAAAAACAAAATATGACAAAAGGAAAAAAATGACTTGAATCATAGTTAAGAAAAAAGTATAATTCATATTTCAATAATAAAGATATCCTTCCGCGAGAAAACAGCAGCAATGAACCTTCTAGAGCAAGATTATCTCCTTGGGGATAACTTGACAACCCGGTAACCTTTTTATATGGTATTTCGATAGCGGAAAACCTTTTCAGGAGGTTTAATTGATGGAGAAGAAAAAGTCAGATGAAAAGATTATTCTTACCAAAGAGGGATATGAGACCTTAGAAAAAGAGTTAAAGCATCTCAAAACAGTGAAGCGGAAAGAGGTAGCAGAAAAGATCAACCAAGCTTTAGCATTCGGTGATTTAAGTGAAAATGCTGAGTATGAAGAAGCTAAGAATGAGCAAGCTTTCATTGAAGGACGTATTTTGGTTTTGGAAGAAAAGCTGATGAAAGCGACAATCGTTGAAGAACAAAGTGGAGGAAACTCAGAGAAAATTCATTTAGGGGTTCGAGTGATGCTCGAAAATCTCAACAATGGAAAACAGATTGAGTATTCGATAGTCGACTCAGTTGGAGCCAATCCTTCTCTCCAAAAGATTTCTTTTGAGTCACCTCTGGCTCAAGCTCTTATTGGGAAAACCAAGGGAGATGAAATTGAATTAAAAGTACCTGCTGGAATGGTAAAATATCGAGTGATAGATATAAAGAAAAAGGAGGTTAATTCCATTTCATCATGAATG
>NZ_DAOLQM010000216.1:0-3850 GCF_035418125.1 Atribacter sp.
CCCACTCCGTCATTCTGAGGAGCGAATTGTGCGACGTGAGAATCCCATCCTTTAAGATTTTAAAAAACCAAAAAAAATAAATGATGAGATCCTCACGCGGGAAAGCATCGCTCAGGATGACACCTGCAGTGTCTGATGAGATCCTCACGCCCTCGGAAAAGTGAGGGCTCAGGATGACCGATTAAAGAATTCATTTGATGATATTTTCAGGATAGATGTTTATGATGATAAACGACACCAAATGTGAATATAAACACGAAATTCGACATGCCTTGGCAGGTCGCTACATTAATTAAAGAATGGGCACAATGCATTGTGCCTCTACAATTTTAAATTCTTTGGTAGGGACTTGATTTATCAAGCCCGTGGGTTTTCAGGATGAAATTTTAAATTTTTTTAAAACTAAAAAATGAGGAGATGCCATCTATGGAACTGAATCCAAACATTAATCGAACGATAGCGGTTATGAGCGGTAAGGGAGGAGTAGGGAAAAGCTCAGTTTCGGCGTTGTTGACGGTAGAAATGGCTCGAAGAGGACTTAAGGTTGGAATTATGGATGCTGATATAACCGGGCCTAGTGTTCCTACTATGTTTGGGATTGTTCATATCCGACCCCTGGTCTCAGAAGCTGGAATATTTCCAGTGGAAACTGAAAAATATAAAATACAGGTTATCTCCATCAACCTTTTATTGGAAAGGCCAGACCAACCAGTTATATGGCGTGGGCCACTTCTGAGCAAGGCCATCCAGGACTTTTGGAATGAGGTACTTTGGGCTAATTTGGATTTTCTTATCCTTGATATGCCGCCGGGAACTGGCGATGTTCCACTTACTGTTTTACAAAGTATGCCGTTGGATGGAACAGTGATTGTTTCTTCCCCTCAAGACCTGGCTTTTATGATTGTTAAAAAAGCTATTCATATGGTTCAACAACTGCAAAAGCCGGTGTTAGGATTAGTGGAAAATATGAGTTACATTCAATGTCCAAAATGTCAGGAAATCATTTATCCTTTTGGACAACCCAAAGGGAAGGATATCAGCACTCAGCTGCAGATTCCATTTTTAGGTGAGCTTCCAATTGATCCCGTTCTTTCAGAGTATTGCGACGCTGGAAAGATTGAAGAATATGAAAATCCAGAGGTAAAAAAGATAGTAGACAAGTTATTAGTTGGTTTTTCCTGAGGAAGAATTAAATAAAAAAGTGGTCAGGCTTTAAGGAGGGGCTTCCTCGTGTGCTGTTGAACTGGGGAAAAGATCCCCATGCAGCTTTTCGGTGTTAAAATCATTATTTACACTTGTTTTTGCAGGATATTTATTCAGAGACCTCAATACGGTTTTTCCCTAAATTTTTTGCTTTATAAAGAGCTCGATCTGCCCGGGAAATAATCGAATCAAAATTGGTGTCTTCAGAATTAACCTCAGTTAGACCCATACTGACTTTGGTGGTTATGCTTTGATCAGAGTTAAGTTGTATTTTTTTATTTTGTAAAGTATTCTGAATTCTTTTGGCGGTTTTTAAGCCTTCTTTAACTGGGGTTTCTATGAGTAATATTCCAAATTCTTCTCCACCCATTCTTCCCAAGGAGTCAACATTGCGGATTTCGTTTTCGATGGTTTTAACAAAGGATTGCAAAACCTGATCTCCAGAGAGATGACC
Source organism: Atribacter sp. (assembly GCF_035418125.1). NCBI lineage: Bacteria > Pseudomonadati > Atribacterota > Atribacteria > Atribacterales > Atribacteraceae > Atribacter > Atribacter sp. Next base: position 1,658 of record NZ_DAOLQM010000216.1, read on the forward strand.
ATATTGATCATTTATAGATTTAAAGTTATCAATGTCCATCATTAAAAACGTAAAGGTTTTTCCATAACGATGAAATCGGGTTAATTCGTTTTCACACGCTTCAATAAAGAAGCGGCGGTTATATATTCCTGTTAATCCGTCAATTGAAGCAAGATGTTGTAATTCTTCCTCGACTTTTTTCCGGTCGGTGATATTTTCGAAGACAGCGACAAAAAAACCTATAGAAGGGCTGAAGACAGATATATCAAACCAAATATTCAAAGGTTTAAAGAAAATCTCAAAACTTTCTGACTTACCACTCAAAGCGACTCGGTTATAAGCCTCAAATAATTCAGGATTCATTTCTCGGGCGCCTGGAATTACTTCACTAACCGGTTTTCCTACAACGTTTTCAAGGCCGGTCAAACGTTCAAATGATTTATTCACTTCGAGATAGATAAAATCGACCGGTTGATTCTGTTCGGTATATACCATTTCACAATAAGCATATCCATCAATCATATTTTCAAATAGGGAATGGTAACGTTCTTCGCTTAATTTCAAAGCTTCTAAAACCTTTCTTCGAATAGTAATATCTCGAGTAACGCTTATTATATGAGGAATACCATGAAGATTAATGGTCTTGGCGGATATGATACCAAATATTTGAGTACCATCTTTTTTCAAAAATTCGGATTCGAAATTATCACAAAAACCATTTTTCAGGATATCATCAATCAATTTTTGGCGATCTGCTGGATTTTTCCAAATGTTTAGTTCCAAAATCGATTTTCCTAAAGTTTCCTTATGGTTAAAACCGGTAAGATTAGTGAAACCGTCGTTTACACTAACTATTTCTCCATTATCGAGACGGGTGATAATTGCCGCATCAGGACTGGTATTAAAAATAAGTTCAAAATGTTCTTTAGCTTCTTTCATGTCAATATTTAACCGCTGGTTTACCATTATGATAAAACCAAAAGTGAAGAGATTACCAATGATGATATAAGAAAGGAAGGTTAACGATTGGGTAAGAGTTGGAGTAAAAAAATCAGAAACTGGTGAAATAGTTATAACAGCAAAGGTGCGAAAGAGAAGAAAGCAACCTTGCATAAAGAAAATTGTCACAACGAAAAGTTGTGAAGTTTTTAAGGATTTATCCAGGTTTTTTAATAGACGAAAAGAAATAGAAAACATGAGTAAAGCAGAAAAAGATGAAAAAATAACCGTTCGCGCTGTTATGTCATCTTGGATATTAAGAAAAAAGGTAAAAAGAAAAATATAAGAAACCAAAATAAAGATGATAATTTTTTTATTTTCTTTTAAATTCAAAAAACGAAGTAAACCAATATATAAAAAAACGATTCCTAATATAAGGGTTAAATTATGGAAAAAAATTGAGATTTGACTGATCTGACTGATATCGCGAAGGGGAGCGAATAGGAATCCTAAAGCGAACATCAAAAATCCTATTAACCACCAACCAATCCCTCGGTAGGTTTTTACCAGAATATATTGAAGAGTCAAAGCAATGACTTGAATAACTGCAGCGATGCTATTCACTAAAGATAGAGTTCGGATGTCGATCTCCATGAATATCCCCGGTTTATTATTTGGTTCGTACCCGTAGAGTCTATATATTAAGTCAAGGATTTTTTTACAGTTCGTTCATAAAATACATAATGATTATATACTATTTGGTTTTAAACTCTCAATTTTTTAATGAGAATTCCTCCATTTGTTATCATGGAAAATCTATTTTATAAATCCAAGAGCTAGATAAATCAAACTTATATAAGAGATTTAAAAAAAATGCCGTCCATTTTCTGAGCCCTGGCTTTGTGAGGATGTGAGGATCTCATCTGACGTCGCAGGTGTCATCCTGAGCGGTGCTTTCCCGCGTGAGGATCTCATCAACCTAATCCGTCATTGCGAGACCTCGTTTTTTGAGGTCGTGGCAATCTCATGAGTCATCTTTTATTATTTGTAGGATTGAGAAATTGTTGGATTGTGGAATTGGAATGAATGAGATTCTTATAATGTCTGATAAAAAACACCGGACTCCTCAGAATAACAGAGCGAGTGGATGAGATTGCCATGTCGTATAGGAGCTCATCGCAATGACTGAGCATTAAAAAATTCAAATCCCCCTATTTATCTCCTTTCGTTAAAGTCGGATATTGATTCTAGAATAAGTATTCTTTTTGTCATCTG
>NZ_DAOLQM010000217.1:0-3842 GCF_035418125.1 Atribacter sp.
GGAGGGGAATTGTTCAATTCATTCCCCCATTGAGGGGGGATTCAGGGGGGTGTGCTTTTCTCTTTTTTTGTTTATTCTTTTTCACTAAATTCGGTATTTACAGGATAGAAAAAGGCCGAATCATTGAGTCCACTTAATTATATTTATTTTAGTTTATTTTCCACTTACGCAGAACCTATTTGATTCACTATCCCTCCATCACTGCTTTTTCCGCTTCTTCAATTAATAGCAAAGCTGAACGAAGTAGATGATCGCCGTCAGTCCCGGTATAAATTTTCTTCTCTTGAAGGGATTTGACTTTCGAACTAATTTCTTGAACCACCGGGCTTTCTACCGCAGGTGCTTCTGAAACACAAACTTTTTTCTCTTTTTTCACCAGATCAATCGAGTCGCCTAACCGAGGAACTATAACCGCTCTACCGCGTTTTTCAAGAACACGGCCAAAAGTCTCGGCAATCTCTTCTTCACCGTGAGTAATAATAAAGGTTGGATTCGATTGAAAATAATCTGACCATTTCAGCAGATCATCCTGGTCAGCGTGGGCTGAAAAGCCATTAATCGTATTTATTTTAGCCTTTACACTAATTTCCTCACCAAATAACTTGACTTTTTTAACCCCATCAACCAGCAGCCGGCCCAAAGTTCCTCGTGCTTGATACCCAACAAAAATTAAATCAGTATTGGGCTTCCACAATCCATGCTTCAGGTGATGAATAATTCTTCCTCCGGTACACATTCCACTACCGGCAATCACAATAGCTTTTTCGATCTGATTGATAGCTCTTGATTCATCGGGTGAGCTGACATAACTCATCCCGGGAAGAACAAAAGGATCATGGCCTTGAAAAATTTGTTTTTGGATCTCTCCTGCCATTAACCCCATATATTTTTGATAAATTTCAGTCGCTTTGCTTCCCATCGGACTATCGAAAAAAATCGGGAAATCAAACTTCATTTTATTTTTTAGCAGAGAAAGTTCATAAATCAACCTCTGGGCACGGTCGACAACAAAAGAAGGAATGAGAACCTTCCCCCCGGATTTAAGAGCTTCGCGAATGGCATTTTCAAACTCTTCCCGAGTTTCTTCCAAGGTTTTATGGCGACGATTTCCATAGGTTGATTCTAATATGACATAATCCGCCTCATCTATAATCGGAGGCGACCCCTCCATTACATTATAAAAGGGACCCAGGTCTCCGGAAAAAACCAGCTTAACACCATCAATCCAAATCTCAATGGTTGCTGCACCAATAATATGTGCAGCATTTCTGAAAACTGATTCAATATTATCGACTGGTACAATTTCATCGTATCCAACTGGTTCAAAAAGGTTTAAAGCTCCCAAAACATCTTCTTCGGTATACAAAGGTTCTATTGAAGGCCTTCCGGCACGGAGATTTTTTCGATTGGTCCGGTTGGTTTCTTCCAGCATAATTTTATACATATCGAGCCAGAGAACTTCACATAGCTCAATGGTGGGAGCTGTGGCAAATATCTTTCCTCGGAATCCATCTTTATAAAGAAAAGGAATCCGTCCCGAGTGATCAAGGTGAGCATGGGTTAATAAAAGAAAATCAATGCTCCCGGGATCAAAGGAAAAAGAAGCAGCATTTCTTTCTTCACCACTTCCCTGCACCATACCACAGTCAATTAAAAAACGTTTATTCCGTCCTTCGATTAGATAACAGGAACCGGTTACTTCTCGAGCTGCTCCTAAAAAGGTAATTCTCATTTATACCTCCCCGGTTATCCTTTTAAAATTTCCATTGATTTTTCAACCATTGGTAATACGTTACGATCAATCGATTCATCGGTATTTTTAAACTGCACATCGCTATATAAGAACCAGTTTTCAATATGTTCATGCATTTCTCCTGGATTTATTAACTTAAGTGGGCTGAGAGTTTCTACCTCACAGATGTCCGGATTGGTATAAAGCTCGGTTGACGACCCGTAATCAGGGTATGATGCTCCATCTTGATAGCTACTTATCTTAATGAATAAAAAACCGTTGACTCCATAGGCTACCCAACCCTTTTTATTCCCAAATCCAGCTTTGGTTGGTTCTTTCATATCCGTTCTTTGCTGGAGAGTCACATATCTTTGCCCCCACCGCCAACGCGGATCATTCATGTTGGTATATCCCCATAAAGCCATCGGTCGGATTGGAGTCAATAAATCAGTATGAGGGACAAATTGTTCTTGGGGTACTATTGCCGTGCCCCCAATGTTCATAACCGATAATGACCAGACGGCAAACTCAACCGGCCAGAGATTTTGATTAAAAAGCTGATGAGTTACCTTGATTCGATTTTCATTTTCCGATAACTGTAAAATCAACTTTTTTTGAATCCCCGAAGTATTTTCAGTCTCAGCAGTTAAAACTAAAATATTTTTATTCCCAGCAACTGCCACTGGATGATTGTCAGGGAAATAAGTTCGTGGTATAGCTTCTGGTGCATGCCAAAGACGATGTCCCCCATAAATTCTCCATTCGTCTCCACCAACTTTGCCCTTTTGATCAGGAAATTCTTTAAATAGATTTTGTTTCCCAATGAAACCGGCTCGAATTACTCGAGGACCAACTTCCTGAGTAACCACTAATTCAATTTTGCCATTTTCCATTCTTATACACTTTTCCCAACCACCATAACTCATGACTTCCATCGATTCCTACACCTCTCTCAAGAACTAAATATCTATAGTATACAACTATCCATTCAAAATCGTGAGTTCACCCTATTTTTCTTCTTCGATAATCTGCTTTAAAAATCCTTTCAACTCATCGCCAATATCTTTCCGTTTTAAGGCATAGGCCACATTTGCTTTTAAAAACCCAATCTTATCCCCCACTCCATAATACGTTCCTTGAAATTCATAAGCGTAAATTTCCTCTTTTTTTAAGAGGCTTCGAATCGAATCAGTGAGTTGGATTTCTCCTCCTTTTCCTGGGGATACCTTCTCAATCGCCTCGAATATTGACGGGGTTAAAATATACCTGCCAATAATTGCTAAATCGGAAGGGGCTTCGCCAGGATCGGGTTTTTCAATCATATCTTCAACCTTAAATGTTCCCTTTCCTATTTCCTTCCCCTTAATGACGCCCCATTGCGAAATCTCCTCTTGAGGAATCCGGGTCACTGCCAAAATTATCCCTGGTCTTTTACGATATAAATCGATCATTTGTCGAAGCACCGGATCAGTGGAATCAATGATATCATCAGCTAACAAAACCGCAAAAGGTGAATCATTAATAAAGCGTTTTGCTTGGTAAACGGCATCTCCTAAGCCTTTTTGCAGCTTCTGACGTACATAAAATATTCGAATCATGTCGCCAATATCACGAACTTCCTGCAAGAGATCAAATTTTCCTTTATTTTCCAATTCCAATTCCAATTCCACGGCGTAATCAAAATAATCTTCAATGGCTCTTTTCCCTCGGCCGGTAACAAAAAGAATACTTTCTACTCCCGAATCGATGGCTTCTCTCACCACATATTGAACCGCTGGTTTATCGACAATCGGTAGCATTTCTTTCGGCTGAGACTTGGTTACCGGTAATAAACGGGTTCCATATCCAGCCACCGGGATCACTGCCTTTGATATTGGTTTTTCTTTCATCGGTCACACTCCTAACCAGTTTTTCTATTCTGTAAATCTATTTTCTTTCTTTCCTCTCCCCTGGTGGGAGAGGATTAAGGTGAGGGGGATACTTGGATATTCACACCAAGCCTTAATTTTAAAATACCAAATCTGGTTCACACTCAGGGTTTTCACCCTCATCCTCACCTTCTCCCATCAAGGGAGAAGGAAACAAAACGATGCGTCATCCTGAGAATTCG
>NZ_DAOLQM010000218.1:0-3828 GCF_035418125.1 Atribacter sp.
GGAGGGGAATTGTTGTATTTATTCCCCCATTGAGGGGGGATTCAGGGGGGTGTGCTTTTCTCTTTTTTGTTACATCACATTTCACTTATTCCAGTAATTTCAGTATAGTATTTTCAGGATAGAAAAAGAGGAGGGTATAAACACTTTTTTATTATTTATAAATTCTTTAAAATGATGAGACCCCCAATGCTATCAAAAAATAAGGAGACGATTGGATGAAGGTTAGGGTATGAGGGTGTAAACCCAGACTCAAATCCAGGTTGGGTATCTTTCAATAAAGCCTGAGAGAAATATATTAGCTTTTGTCTCAGGCTTTAAGCTGATCTCATTTTTTTAAGATACTTCCATGTTGACTTTAGCAAAAGTTTCCAATTGTTTTTGATCTAATTTTTTATATTCAATACCTAAAAAAATTGCAGTTAAAACAAAAGATAAACCATCAGAAATCGGTGCTGCTATAAAAATACCGTCTAATCCGAAAAACCGAGGAAGAAGAACTACTAACGGTAATAATATGAGTAATTGACGAATAAGGCTTAAAAACATAGCCTCTTTGGCTTTCCCGACCGCAAAGAAATACCCGGTTCCTACCACCTGGAAGCCAACCACTGGCAACATAAGCTGTATTATTCTCATAGCTCTGGTTCCCATTGATATTAGTTCCAGATCAGTTTTATTAAAAAGCATGATGAACTGCTGGGGAAAAGCCATTAAAAAAATAAAACCCAGGATCACCACACCGGTAGCCGATAAGCTGGCAGTTTTAACTGTTTCCTTTACCCGATCAAATTGTTGTGCCCCAAAGTTATAACCAATAATAGGCTGAGCACCCTGGTTAATTCCAAAAATTGGCATGAGTATCAGCATATTGATACTGTTGATAATTCCCATTACCGAAATAGCGGTATCTCCACCATATTGGTTCAAAAAATTATTAAGGATAACATAGAGCAGAGTTGTTCCCATTTGTAACACAAAAGGTGCCGTTCCAATTGCTAATATTTTCGAAACAATTGGCATAAATAGCTTGAGGTTTTTAGCCTGGAAATGTAAGGTGCTTTTTCCACTAAGAAAATATCTCAGCACCCAAACCGCTGAAACCAATTGCGATAAGATGGTAGCGATCGCTGCTCCTTTAATACCCCATCCAAACCAAAAGATAAAAATTGGGTCTAAAATGGTATTCAACAGTGCACCAATTAACATGGTCGACATAGCGGTGCGAGGATTTCCTTCAGCCCGGATGATGTTATTCAAACCAAATCCTATGCCACTGAATATCCCACCAATAAGGATTATTCTTAAATAATCTATGGCATAGGGGAGGACGGTTTCACTCCCACCCGAAATAACTAAGATTGGCTTGATAAATAATAAACCAATTACTGATAATCCAATTGAAATTAAAACTATCAATATGAAAGCATTACCTAAAGTTCGCTCAGCTTCTTCCTTTTTTCTTTCACCTAATTTGATCGAGACTAATGCAGTTGATCCCATGCCCACTAACATCCCAAAGGACATCATGAGCATCATATAAGGGAAACCGATTGCAATTCCAGCAATACCAAGTGAACCAACGCCTTGACCAACATAAATCCGGTCAACAATGTTATACAGGGCATTGACTAACATGCCTACTATGGCTGGAATAGAAAACCGCCACAATAAGGTTGATATTTTTGTGTCCCGAAGCTGTGCTGAATGGTCCATTTTTAAAACTTCCTTTCAAAAAATAAATAGCGAATAAAATACTCTCGATTTTTGATACTTTAAGAGAGATTATAAATTATGGTTCAATACTTTAAAGAGAATATTAAAACCATTATGATATCAGAATATAAAAATATTTACAAGGGGGATTTAGGGCAATTCGGTGTTTTGTTATTGGTTGTGAAATAGTAAAGTGTAAGAAAAAATATAAACTATACTTGCAATAACCAAAGATAGGGGGATACGATTCAATGAGAATGAAAACTCAAATTGTTTGGTTATTTTTGCTTTTAATTATTATCATTCCTAATGCTTTCGGAATGGATTCTCTGTATGATGGTCTTTTATTCATTGATAGAGGACAGATTCATGAAGCTATGCAAATTGTCTATGAATTCTCTTTCAATGAAAATTATAATGATGCCTTAACCTTACTCAATACCATCTTAGAAAAATATCCTTTCAGCCGAGACAGAGTGAACGTTATGATTCAAAAAGCAACAATTTACGAAAAAATGAAGCAATTTAAAGATGCTATCACTCAATATGAAGCAATAATGACTCTTGATCCTTCTACCTATGATGACCACCCTTATTATTCTTATGCTCAATTTTCCCAACTTCGTATTGATTACCTTACCTCCAAACCAACTTGGGCTCGTCAAAGCCGTGAAGCACTTTTCACCGAATTAAAATCAGCCTTTTCAACTTTTGACCAAGAACAGATCAGATTTCTTCTCAAAAAGGGCGATTGTTATATTGGAACAATGTTTAGCGAGCCTTTTCTGACCAATTCTGATGATTTATTCCTTTATTTAAAGGCAGCTTATAAAAATTCTAATTGGTCAGTGAAAGAACCAGTAGAAATTTGGGAAGATCAATGGGCATTAGAAATAAATAATTGGAAAGATTCACATTACCCAGATTTTGATTTACTTTACCTTCTTATTAAAGAAGGTTTATTTGGTTGGGAGTGGGGAGAGATTATTTTTTCCAAATCAGAATGGATGAAAGAATAAAGGAGATAAAATTATATCTATTTTTCCAACCAACATGGCTGCGCTCCTCGTAATGACGCTTTTAATCATCTTCTTCCTTGATGGAAAAGGTTGGGATGAGGATGAAAGCCTAGATTAAGATTCTGGTTTAATGTTTTAAAGTTAAGGTTTGATGAGAATAAAACAGCTTCCCCCTCCACTTAACCCGCTCCTACCGGGAGAGAGGAAAAATGGAATAGGGGAAGCTGAAAAAGGTAGCTTTGATCAATCAAAGCTTCTTATACGCTTTAAAACCTTCGGCTACGTCTTCGTAGTCAACAATAAAATCAAGAATGGCTGATTGACCTGATTCGTTAGCTTTTAATGCTCTTTTTAAGGCATTGTGGATATCTTCTGGTTTTTCAACTCTTTCGCCATAACACCGGTAAGAATGAGCCATCTGTACAAAATCTGGCTGGACAGTAAAATCAGTGGCAATATAACGCTCGCCTAAATCTTTTTGTCCCAGTTTGGTCCAACCTAAGCTAAAGCTATTTAGGATCACCCAGGTTATTGGAGCATTATATTGGACAGCGGTTGGCACATCCTGATTATACATTTGGAAAGCACCGTCTCCAGTGACACAAACTACCTTTTTATCTGGATTGGCAAGTTTCACTCCTACGGCTCCGGATACTCCTGAACCCATACAGGTTTGCTCTCCGGGAGCGACATTACCATTTCGATCGAGAACGCGATAGTAAGGGCTATAATAGGTCCAAAGGTCCTGACTGCCATTCTCATGAACCATGATGGTATTTCTCCCAAATACTTGATTGATTTCATAGACAACTCTTTTACTTTTAATTGGGACTTGATTACTTTTTTGGCATTCTTCAAAAACTTGGGCTTCATAATCCTGCTTCATTTTTGAATTATTTTCTTTTCTTCTTTCCCACTCTGGTGAATCCAAACTTTTAATGCTTTCTAAAATTGAGGCTAAAACAGTCTTGGCATCTCCTAAAATTGGGACATCAGGAATCCAGTTACGACTCATTTCAAAGGACTCGATATCAATTTGAATAAATTTTGCATTTTTAGGGAAGAGTTTCCAGATACCGGTTTGGAATTCTTCATT
>NZ_DAOLQM010000219.1:0-3812 GCF_035418125.1 Atribacter sp.
GCCGATACGGTTATCTTAGGTCTCAATCTATTTTCCCAAACTCCGGTCCATTTTGACACCGGCCGATACGGTTATCTTAGGTCTCAATCTATTTTCCCAAACTCCGGTCCATTTTGTCATATCCGGTATCAACCGAGGGCCCAACCTAGGTTTTGATGTATTTTATTCGGGAACGGTTGGGGCAGCCATGGAAGCTGCCATGTCGGGAATACCAGCCATGGCGGTTTCACTATCAATACAAGAAAAATTGAATTATAAGGTTGCTGCTGAAACTGCTCTTGATATATTTCTCCATTTTGAAGAAACACTTTCTCGACAAAAAAATTTAGTTCTCAATGTGAATATACCTGATGTGACTCATTCGGATGAACTGAAGGGTTGGAAGATTACCGAGCTTGCCGATCGGTTTTATTTTACTAAAGTCCAAAAAACCATTCAGAATGAAGAATTCCAGGAATATGTTTTTATTGAAGAAAAACGCCAGATTGAATTCCAAAGTAGCTCGGATTATTGGTCGGTAGTGAATTCGGAAGTGTCGATTACCCCCCTTCGACCTAACCTGACCGATTGGTTAGTAAAAAACGAACTGGTAGAAGTATTGTCGGAGAAGAATAATTGAAATGAAGTTCATTCAGGGAAGGTTGGTATTTAAGGGCCGAGTTCAGGGGGTTGGTTTTCGTTATTTTGTTTTAAAGAGAGCCTCCCAATTTGAGGTTACTGGATTTGTTAAAAATTTATTTCCAAATGGAGTGGAAGTGGTAGCTGAAGGAGAGAAATCCGAAGTTGAACATTTCTTTCAGGAAATTCGTGAGGGACCAGTGAGCGCATCAATCCGTGATATTTTTGAAGAATGGTTGCCTTATTCAGGAAATTATGAATCATTTCAGGTTGAATACTGATGGAAATCGATAATGTCAGAACAATTCAAGAACGGGAAGAGATGGTTCGAAAGCAAATCATCTCCCGGAATATTAAAGATGAAAGAGTAACTCAAGCCTTGCTAAAAATTCCTCGACACGTTTTTGTTCCAGAATTTTATCGGAAATATGCTTACAATGATACCCCCTTAGTCATTGGTGAGGGTCAAACTATTTCACAACCTTATATAGTAGCGTTGATGTCAGAATTGTTAGAAATTCAGCCAACCGATCGAATTTTGGAAATTGGAACCGGTTCGGGTTATCAAACCGCGGTTTGCGCAGAATTAGGCAAAGAGGTTTATACGATAGAACGCATCGAAGAATTGGCTCAAAAAGCCGAAGAGGTTTTGGAAAGTCTTGAATATAGGAATATCCATTTTTTTGTTGGTGATGGAAGTCGGGGAATTCCAGAATATGCTCCTTTCGACAAAATTATAGTAACTGCTTATGCTAATGAGATATACCCAGTTTGGGTTGAGGAATTAAAAGAAGGCGGAATCATTGTTCTCCCTTTGGGGGGTGATTTTCGTCAAACTCTGGTTCGGGGAAGAAAACAAAAAGGATCGTTGAAAATTGAAAAACATGGATCAGTCGTTTTTGTTCCATTGATAGAGGATATCCTCTAAAAAGCCCTCAACACAATCCGTAATTGCGAGGAGCGTCTGGTACGACGTGGCAATCTCTTAAGCTCAATCTTTTTCTTCCCCTCGTTTTTTGATTCTCCTCTTCTCTGTCATTCTAAGGAGCGTCATTTGCGACGCGAGAATCCCATCCTTTGTATCTATGAAATACAAAATAACTTAAAAATGAGATCCTCACGCGGAAAAATACTGCTCAGGATGACGAATTAAAGGCACCCTCCCCGCCGCAAGCGGCACCCCTCCTTGGAGGGGAATTGTTAACTTCATTCCTCCAATGAGGGGAAATTACAATAATCCTATTGAGTCAAAGAGGAGTACAAACATTAATGATTGACCTTAAGAGATTACCACGTCGTCTAACCAAAAGACGGTTAGACTCCTCGCAATGACGGATTGAGTGGATGAGATCCTCACGCGGGAAGGCATAACTCAAGTTGACGGAGTAAAGAGTTTCTTCTCCCTTGATGGGAGAATTAGGTTTTTTTAGGCTGGCTTTGAATTACCTTAAAAAACTCCTGGTTTATTGCTGCAGGTTTAGCATAGCTCATGATGATGTAGAGGAGAGTCGCAATAATAATCGTCCAAACACCCGGCCACCATCCCCAAGGTTTCCAGGATGTTATTTGAAGTATCAGGGAAATACAGGCTCCTCCGATCATACTAATTAAAGCCCCAGATGCACTTCCTTTCTTCCATAAAAAACCGCCTATTGTTGATGGAACGGTAGCCAGTAGCCCGGCCGAAGAAGCAACGGAAAGGACAGCAATAAGATTGAAGCGCTGAATAGCAAAGAGAAAGATTCCGACACCCAAAATTAAAATAAACCAACGGGCAATAACCAACTGTTGCTTTTCAGGAATTTCCCGCCGAGCACGAACAATATCTCGAACAAACATCGAGGAGATGGTTAACATCACCGAGTCAATGGTTGAGATGGCCGCCGAAAATATTCCGACAATCATCAATAGGACAATAATTGGCGGAATATTGAGTTGAGCAAGTAGGGTTGGTGTCGCCTGGTCGGGATTGGAAAGGCCGGGAAATAGCAGGAGGGCGCAAAATCCAATTAGAATGGTAATGAGAGTATAAACAAAACCATAACCGAGAAAACCATTTATCATAGATCGCATTTTCGAAAGCGAAGAGGGAACGAATAATCGCTGTGACACTTGAGGATTAGATATGCTGAAAAAAAACCAGGGAAGAGATAATCCTAAAAAAGTTTGAAAACTAAAATAACCATTCCCCGGAACTGATAACCATAGAGGATAGTTAGTTTCAATTCGATAAAGAAAGTTGTCGAAACCTCCTAAAAATTTCCCTATTAATATAAAAATAAAGATTATTGAACTGATTAGCATAATCCCAGCTTGTAAGCTATCGGTCGTAGCTACTGAACGAAGACCAGCAATTTCAGTCCAAACCAAAGTAATCAAGGTTGCGATGAGAGCACCCCATAAGAAGGGGATTTTTCCATTTGACAAAGTTTCTAATAGGTATCCGATTCCCATCAATTGAATCGAAGAATAGGGAATCAGAAAAATTAGAGAAATCCATGCTGATAAGGCGCCAACTTTTTTATTTTGATAGCGGTTGCTCAGCAATTCAGCAGGACTTACACAATTATAATGTATTCCAGCTCGCCAATAAAAGGGGCCAAAAAGAACTGCCCAAAAAAGACCGGATAGGTATATGAGTTCAAAGCCGAGAGCCCCAACGCCACCTTTATAGGTTAGCCCGGCTAAACCAACCAGCATAAAGGCGCTGTATGTCGTAGCACTATAGGAGAGAGATGAGATGTATCCTTTTAGTTTTCGGTCGGCAAGAAAGTAGTCGACAACTCCACTTGCCCCTCCCCGGCGAGAAAGAACAGCGATTAGCGTTCCCCAAGCCATATAGATAATAATTGATATCCAAATAAGTTCAATTTTCATTTTTCCAGCGATCCATCATTTTTTTCATGAGGTATATTACTATTAATGTGTATCCAATCCAGAATAAAAAACTTCCATAGAATTTGTGAACCTTTTGCAGTAAGGTATAAGGGATAAGATAGGCAAGAATAACTAAGGGAAAATACCCAAAAATGTACTTTTTCATTGCCTTCCTCCAATTGCTTGATTGAATCAAAAATTTGTTCCTACTATTTAAGCATAAAAAGGTTTAGAATCATAGAGAAAACTTATGATGAAGGTGGGAACCCGTGTCCAAATCCGTCATTTCTAAGAGCATAACTTAGGACGCGAGAATC
>NZ_DAOLQM010000220.1:0-3800 GCF_035418125.1 Atribacter sp.
TAGAAGAAGTAAGACGTCGTCGTGAAGCTGGAGACACTGGACCAATTAATATCCCCATCCCTCAAGAACCAAAGCCACCTGAGTTTGTTCAATTCTATTCAACCGAATTAGCTCAAGGCTTTGTTTTACAACTTCCGGTTGGATCTTATGAAATTCAACTTCGAGCCGAAGATGGTACGCTGGTCGAAGGGAGCGAAAAAAAAGTTATCGTTTTTGCTTCCCGTCGCCAAGGGGGCACTGGTTACGAAATAATTCCGGGAAACCGCTGGACGAAAAAAGAAAATTGTGATGAACCTTCATGGATTATCCATGCGATAGGAAAAAATGAACTTTACTTTAATCCTTTTCTTCAAGATGAATACAATGAGCTATACCACAACAAGCTAGTTGATCCTCAAAATGTCGGGCGATTAGAACGCTGGAAGTGGGTTCATGTTGATCCAATCGATAACATCAAAACCATTCTGGGATTTAAGCAACAAATTCTCCAGTCAGTTGATAAGCAACCTTACTTTGTAAAGCAAATTCCCGGTGCTGAATTGGGATATGAAATTCTCAATTATAGCGATGAGCTTAAACAGCAGGGATACCAACCGACTTTCGAAAGTTATAAAGTTATTTTAGATCCAAATCTTCCTAAACGTGACTATTCTGTCTCATTGGTCCAATCCGATAACACCCAACCTGTTTCCAAAAGCGAGCGAGTAATAAGGTTATTGAAAAAAGAAAACGCCGGCTATTTATATGCAATTCCATTTTTTCCTTTGATTGTTGCGCTAATCGTTATCCTATCCCGACGGAGTCATATTGAGAAATAATTTCTTTTGGTTGGACAAAAAAAGCTGGAGAATTTTGTTACTCCAGCTTTTTTATACACTCAGTACCACTTATTTTAAAAAATTCTCAGTTTTCCAAGAAAAAGAGGTAAATTTAAAAACCTATTTTACTTTTGGTTTTGGGAATTTACCTTGAAGTGCATTATAAACTAATTTTTTGACATCGGGTGAAAAATCCGAAGATAACATCCATTGCAGATAATCAGGGGTTTGTGATGCAAGTTGTTTTAGAGTCCAACCGAAATTTCTCCCAAAGTTGCATACAATCTCCCCGTTCGACCAGATGAACTTCCCTTCCGGATCCACATAATTATTAAGTTCTGGACGACATAATGCATGTAAACCCGCCACATTTTTTGGTAAATTCTGGTGAATTTCTAATTGCTTATCCAAAATTTCAGCAGCTGCTGTTGCATCGCCTTGAGCAGTATGGGCTAATTCCATCTCTTTCCCACAGTACTTCAAATAAGCGCTTTTTAAATCTCTTGGTTCGAGTAAATGGTAAAGTATTTGAACATCGACACATTTCTGATCTTTATTTTGGAAAGGAATACCCGCTCTTCTAAATTCTGCTTCAAGAAAAGGTATATCAAATTTCAACACATTGAATCCGGCTATATCGCAACCCTCAAGAAAATCATTAATGATTGAGGCGTATTCTTGAAATTTTCGTTCATTTACTACATCTTCATCGGTAATACCGTGTATTGCTGTTGCTTGGTCAGGAATAGGTATTTCTGGATTTATTCGATGGCTTTTATACTCGTAATTTCCATCAGGAAATATTTTAAGAATCGATAGCTCAACTATTCTATCGACATTCGGTTGAAGACCAGTGGTTTCAACATCGATAAATGCAAGTGGTTTATCTAAAATCAAGTTTTTAAACATCAGGTTTCCAGCCCTCCTCAACAAACTATTATCTAAAGATAAATAATAAATCTTAGCTAACTATCCTTTTCATAAATCAAACCTTCATATTTTTTTAAAACCCGATCTCTCCATACCATAAAATCATTTTCAATCTCCTGTAGGATGGCAGCGTTTTTTGTTCTGCTGGAAGAATATTCAAGCATTTTATTTTTTATTTCCCGAGCTTCTCGATCTGGGGCGGGGAGGTTTTCCAGAAGGTGAACCGGAGGTGGATTTCCATTTTGGGCAATCCAAATATAATTTTGCATTTGATTATGAAACGTAATCACTGAATCAATTGAGGATTTTTGCCAAGTGTTGGGGATAAAAAAAGTGACCACACTTACAGCAATAAAAACCACCATAGCCCACTGAATGATTTCCTCGGCTTTTTTCTTCCATGCAAACCAACTTTCTCCAGGAGAAACCAGGTAACCCAAAAGCATTCCACTCAGCAAACCACCAATATGAGCACCATTATCTACTACCGGAGTTATAAAACCGATAAGTAAATTTATAAGGATAAAAGGAAGTAAACTTCTGGCGAGTCTATTTAAAGATGTGTTCCGGTATTTTAATCCACTAGCAAATAACGCACCAGCCAAACCGAAGATGGCACCACTCGCTCCAACGCTTACATTGGAATAATTCATTAAAAGCGAAAGCAGGCTCCCTCCCATTCCAGTGACAATGTAAATTATAAAAAACTTCTTTGCTCCATAGACTCCTTCAGCTAATCGGCCTAAATTATAGAGTGCATACATATTAAAGAAAAGGTGCCAGATGCTCCCATGAAGAAACATGCATAACAGAAGTCTTTGCCATTCTCCAGCAACAATGAGGGGGCCAAATTTCGCACCTAAACGGAGGAGTATTGGAACGGAAAAACCACCACTTATTAATGTTGTAAGAAAAAAAACTAAATTTAGTAGTATCAAAAAAAATACCATACAATAAATCCTCAATTTGAAATTAAAATGCGGGGTAATAGGCATTACCCCGCATTTCGCTCATATTATGAACCAACCTAAGTCGTTAACATTTTTTCCAATTCAGGTCGAACTTTTTCATCGCTGGCAACGTACTCATTTATTTCCATACTTAATTTAATCAGAATATATGCCCAATATATTCCTAAAGTTATAACACTTAATATAATAACCAAAGCCACACTTCGTGGTGGTATTCGGAAGATATAGCTTTCTGAATTATATCCCTTGGCTCCCTTGAGATATGAATATATCTTATCTTTCATGTCTGAAACCTTGCTGGTTGCTTTAAAAATATTCGATAAGTATATTGCCAGAAAAACAAAACCGATCAAGTAGAGAAGGAATGAATACCAGCCAACAAATTGGGCAATAATATACAATACCAAATAGATATAAAATGGCCATGCTTGAACCAAAAAATCTTCCAATCGATTCACAAAAAAACCAATTTCTCCACGAAGTGGATCTTGCAACTGATCTTTGGCATGGGTAAAAATATGTTTGGTATTCTTGATATTGTTGTTAATAACATTCCCCCATTGATAAAGCACTACTGCTTGGAGAATCGCACTGATTAATGCAAAAACCACTGCAATGACTACCGTGCCACCTGCCGCCACCGCCCCGGTTGCAACATCTCCAGTTGTGACCTCAGAAACTGCTGCAAAACCACCAATTATAGATACTATTGGTGTTAAAATAATAAATATAACCGCTAAAACAGCAGAAACTACACTTACGCGGTTTTCTTGTAAGAAACCTGAAACTGCCATGACACAACCCTCCTCAACCAGTTTTTGATTCACTTTAAAATACCATAAGAATGAAAAAAATAAAAACCCCTCATTAACTATTTTTTCGAAAAAGATAAGGTTTTCTCTTCTTTTTCAGAAAATTTTTCATCAACTAATTCAGGAATCCATTTTCCACAGCGACTCCCCCACAGAGCTTTTACTTTACTCTCTTCTTTCAAAACTACAATCTCGCAACTATTGGGGCAATCATCGCAAGTAAAGCTTCGATTTTCATAAGAACGATTTATCACTTCAAAACCCTGGAA
>NZ_DAOLQM010000221.1:0-3796 GCF_035418125.1 Atribacter sp.
GGTGGCTTAGAAACCATATTATAGGGAGTTTGGCATTTCTCGCAGATCCTTCGTGCCGAGAGCCGTTCGATTACTTCTTCGCGATCCACATCAAAATACAAAACCAGGTTAAGCTGAATCCCTATTTCTTTTAAAAGCTGGCTCAAGGCTTCAGCTTGTTCAAGATTACGAGGGAAACCATCAAGCATAAAACCATTACGGTAGGTGTTCTGGGTGAGCCTTTCCCGTATAATCCCAATGACCACTTCATCGGGTACTAACTCACCAGATCGAACGTATTCTTCGGCTTTTTTTCCCCACTCCGATTTACTTTGAATAGCTAACCGAATGATATCGCCAGTTGAAATTTGTGGTATATTATATTGTTCTTCTATTTTTTTCGCTTGGGTTCCCTTGCCAGCCCCTGGTGGTCCAAGGAGCACCATAAACATTTATATAATTCCCCCTTAAAATTATTTTTTAATAAATCCTTCGTAATGTCGCATAAGAAGCTGTGCTTCTAACTGTCTCACGGTTTCAATAGCTACTCCGACCATGATGATAATTCCTGTTCCACCAAAATACAGGGTAGTCACATTAGTAACTCTTACCAGCAAATCAGGCAGAACGGCAACAACCATCAAAAAGAGAGCTCCCCATAAGGTAATCCGCGATAATGATCGATCGAGGTATTCTACAGTCGGTCGACCAGGTCGGATACCAGGTATAAAACCACCATACTTTTTCATGTTATCAGCTAATTCCATCGGGTTGAAAGTAACCGCTGTATAAAAGAAAGTAAAAAATATGATTAACGCTGCATAAATCGTCAAATATAATGGCGAATTTGGAGTCAAAGCATCGGCGATTGATTTCATAAAAGCCGAACCTTGGAAAAATTGAGCTAAAGTCGCCGGGAAGAGAAGAATCGAAGATGCAAAAATAATGGGAATAACTCCTCCCTGGATTATCCGAATGGGGATATGAGTACTCTGCCCACCATACATTCTTCGTCCCACTACTCTTTTTGCATATTGAACTGGTATCCTTCTTTGAGCCTCCTGAAACAAGACAACAAAGGCAATGATGAGAACCCAAAACACCAAATTGAGAATAAACATTATCGGATTGATTTCACCAACCCGAATTAATGCTACAGTACTCACCATTTGTGGGATAATTCGAGCCACAATACCGGCAAATATAATTAAAGATATTCCATTGCCAATACCATAGTCTGATACCAATTCTCCCAACCACATCAGAAACATACTTCCTGCGGTGAGGGTCAAAATAACTGTAATTCGATAAGGAATTCCCGGAGTAAATACCACGCCCATACTTTCCAACCAAACGGTAATACCAAAGCCTTGCACTGTTGCCAGAAGAATAGTCCCCCATCGGGTATACTGAGCAATCTTATCACGACCCTCTTCGCCGCTCTTGGCAAGTTCTTCCAGCTTAGGAACTACCGAGGTTAAAAGCTGAAAAATAATCGATGCATTAATATAGGGCATGATACCTAGTGCCAAGATGGAAAAACGGCTTAGCGCTCCTCCGGCAAACATATCCAAAAAACTCAATAAACCACCTCGAGAAAAAACATTCGCCAGTGCTTGGGGATCAATACCCGGAACTGGGACATGAGCTCCAACTCGAAAAATAACCAGCATGAGGAGAGTGAATATAACTCTCTTTTTAAGATCTGGTATTCTAAAAAGCTTGAGCAACGATTCCCACATTTTTAAAGCACCTCGGCTTTTCCGCCCTTTTCTTCAATGAGGGACTTGGCTTTTTTTGAAAAAGCATCTGAATGAACAGTTATAACTTTATTCAGTTCTCCCTTGGCAAGAATTTTTAATTTGAGAGAGGTACTTTCTATAAGACCAGCTTCTTTAAGAAGCTCCTTAGTAATTTCTGTTCCCGGTTCAAAACGATTTAGTTGCGACAGATTAACAATCTGGTATTCTTCTCGATTTAAGGGACGAAACCCTCGTTTTGGTATCCGGCGAACAAAGGGCATTTGCCCTCCTTCAAAATGCGCACTGATATGGGTTCCAGATCGGGATTTTTGTCCATTTTCACCCCGGCCAGCATTTTTCCCATGGCCTGACCCAACTCCTCGTCCAACTCTTTTACTGCGATGGAAAGATCTATCCTGTGGTTTGAGGTCATTAATTTTCATTCCGAAGCCGTCTCCTCTCCTTCGATATTTTCAACCTCTAAGAGATATGAAATCTTGTTGACCATGCCTCGAATAGAGGGGTTATCATCATGAATGACACTATGATTTATTTTTCTGAGTCCCAATGATTGTACAGTTCGTCGGTGTGACTTTAATCTCCCAATCACACTTTTTTTTAGGGTAATTTTCAGTAATTTTTTAGTCATAAACCTATCACTCCGCTATACTCTTTCAAAAAAATCCTGGGAATTTTTTTCTCTCAAATGTGCTACTTCCCGAGGATCTTTGAGGCTCATTAATCCCTGCAAAGTAGCGTGGGCAACGTTAACAGGATTGTTGGTTCCTAATGACTTGGTCAATATATCACGAATACCGGCAACTTCCATAATGGCTCGTACTGGACCTCCGGCAATCACACCGGTTCCGGGCGAAGCTGGTTTCATCACCACTGAACCCGCTCCATATTTCCCCAGCACTTCATGGGTAATTGTCGTCTTTCGTCTTGGGAAAGAAAAAAGTGATTTTTTGGCCCTCTCAACCGCTTTGCGGACAGCATCTGGTACTTCTTTAGCTTTTCCAATTCCTAAGCCAACTACTCCGTCACCATTTCCCACTGCCACAATTGCCCTGAAACCAAATCGCTTTCCTCCCTTTACGACCTTGCTCACTCGACTAACTGATATTAATCTTTCTTGAAGCTCAAGCCCTTCTGGCTTCACTTTCTGCATTGTCCAACCTCCAAGGATTAAAATTCAAGACCGCCTTCTCGAGCACCCTCAGCTAAAGCTCTAACCCGACCGTGATACTTACTTCCACCTCGGTCAAACACCACTTGCTTAATTCCCTTTTGAAGAGCAATTTGAGCAATCCCCTTACCCACTTCCCGAGCTTTCTCGGTTTTGGTTCCAGAGACAGTCTTCATCGGTGCTGAAAGGGTTGAAAAAGCCGCCAAGGTTTCTCCCTTATCATCATCAATAATTTGACCGTAAATATGACTTAAACTCCGGTAAATACAGAGTCGGGGACGTTCGGCGGTTCCTTTCACTTTTGAACGTACTCGTTTATGTCGGTAAACTCTTTTTTGTTTTTTATCTATCAAAGGCATGTTCGGTCCTCCTTACTTCGCCGTGGTCTTCCCCTGTTTTCTTCGGACAAATTCATTAATATACTTAATTCCTGTTCCTTTATAGGGTTCAGGTTTTCTAATTTTTCGAATGTCAGCTGCTACCTGCCCAACTTGTTCCTTATTAGCGCCTTTCACTTTGATTATTTGTCCTTCAACATCAAACGAAATTCCGCTGGGAGGAACAATCTCCACCGGATGACTGAATCCGAGGTTCATAACCAAAGTGTCTCCTTTTTTCTGAGCTTTATAGCCAACTCCGACCAGTTCCAATGATTTTTCAAAACCATCACTAACCCCATGAACCATGTTAGCAATCAGAGTTCGAGTTAGTCCGTGAAGAGACTTATCAAGCTTCGTCTCTCCTTGTGGAACCACTTTAATCTCATTCACCTCTTTAACTATTTTCATGCGTGGATGAAATTGTCTCTCTAATAATCCCTTGGGACCCTTCACCCGAACGGATAGACCGTCGATCTCAATATTGACTCCCGAAGGAACAACGATCG
>NZ_DAOLQM010000222.1:0-3794 GCF_035418125.1 Atribacter sp.
GGCGACCGATATAAGCCAATACTGTGATTCGGTGATGTTTTGTCTTTCCAAGGGTTTATGTGCACCGATTGGTTCAATTTTAGCGGGAAGTAAATCCTTTATTGACCGGGCTCGAAAAAATCGTAAATTGATGGGTGGTGGTCTTCGTCAAAGTGGATATTTAGCTGCTGCCGGAATAATTTCATTGGAAAAAATGGTTCAACGGCTTGTTGTTGATCACGAAAATGCCCAATATTTAGCAAATCAGATCGGAGAAATCCCCGGATTGGAAGTTTTTGATGACCGACTTGATATAAACATGGTTTTTTTCCGAATTCAAAAGAGAAATTTTGATTCAAATGCCTTCGTTCATTTTTTGAGTAAAAAAAATGTTAAAATCAATCCTCCCATGGCAGAAGAATATCGCTTGGTTACTCATTATTGGATCGATAAAAGGAAAATTGATTGGGTAATCATGATAATAAAAGAATATATGCAAAAAGCGCTTTGAGGGTTTTTATATATAGATGATTAGTTTTTATGAATGAGCTGATAGCATATTTTTAGCGGCAATAAAATAAAAAATGGGCTCTAACAAACCGCATGCGTTTTCTGTCGGTTTAAGACACCTGACATTCGCCATTATAATCGCTCACTCACTACAGAGCTTACTGAGAGAGACAAACTCTCTTGTTGAGGCTTTTTCGCACACCAGTTCCTCAGAGCCCACAATAAAATTTTAAATAGAATTCAGCAAAATGTCAATTGTGTAAAACCAATTTTAATTTGAATTAATCAATATTAAGGGTAATAGTTTTATCGCCAAATTTATTGCAAAGAGCGTAAACTTCAATAGTGTCTCCAGATTTGGCATCAATAAAAAGATACTGGGCTTCTTGAACACCTGAGGAGGATTGAGTAAGGAAATATTGAAGGACCATATCTTTTCCGTTGAGTTTAATTTTAATCTCTTGAATATAGTGATCGCCGGTTGGATTGGGAACATTATGAAGAGCTTGAACGGTTAAAATTTTAGTATCTTGGTCAAAGGCTGCATTAATTGTTGAAGGGGGATGAGCAAAAGCAACTCCACTAAAAAGTTTAAAACCAATTATGAAAATGATAATCAAACTTTTTATTGTTAAGAATTTAATCATTTGTATAACCTCCTAAAGGATTTAATTAACAGAATACAAATAAAAACCACTCTTCAACGGAAATATTTCTTTCTTGGAATAAAAATATAAAAGTCAATCAAATATTGAATATTGTTTTATAGGATGGTGGAAATTATAATCATATTAAGAAAAAATTTTTAAAAGAAAAGAAAAATTGGTCTGAGAAAAAGGAGGGTCATAGTATGTATAAAAAAAATACTTTTATTTTAATAGTGATATTAGTTTTGAGTCTCTCGTTTATAGCTTATGGGCAGAATTTTGTTCCTTATCAAAACCCCCAGAAGGGATTTTCTATTCAAGTTCCAGCTGGATGGCAACAGAGTGCACAAGATTTTTATGGCCAAGAAGTGATATATTTTATTTCTCCAATGGAGTCACAACAAGACTTCTTTCAAGAAAACATTTCAATTATGATTTTTCCCCTTCAATACCAAATGGACCTTGACACTCTTGCTAATATGTATACTCAACAATCCCAAAGCCAGATACCTAACCTTCAAGTTGTTCAGTCACAAAACATTACCCTAGGAAATGTGCCAGCGAAGTATGCCCTTTATACTGGTTCAATGCAACAGATGAACATGGCGTTTTTAGTTGTCTATATTATTAATCAAAATCAAGCCTACATACTTCAATGCACTTCCGATGCTAACAAATATCAGCAGTATCAAGCTGTATTTAGTCAAGTATTAGGTTCGTTTAGTTTCATGGCAGTTCAACCAACACCTTTCCAACAACAACAACCCTTCCAACAACAACAACCTTTCCAACAACAACAACCCTTCCAACAACAACAACCTTTCCCTCAACAGGAACCCTTCCAGCAACAACAACCTTTCCCTCAACAGGAACCCTTCCAGCAACAACCCTTCCAACAACCAACACCTTTAGTGCCGGAGCAGCAGCTTCCATTGATTCCTGAACAAACACCTCAAACCAACCTTCCCCAGTTTGACCAACCAAGTGTTCAACCATCACCACCAACTCAGGATGCCTTACCACAGTTTGATTAAAAGAACCGCCACTAAAGGATTTTAAAAAATAAAAAGGATTAGATAAAAAAGTTTCTTATTAACCCATAGATTTTGGGAGGTTCGATTTGGATGAAAATGAAATTGTGGTTATTGATGTTATTAGTTTTTTTCTTTACAGTTTTTTCTTTTTATGTGCTCGCTTCGGAAAAATGGATTCAAATAGGAACTATCCCCCTTAACGGAAGAGTAAATTTTAAGGCTATTGAGCTGAATGGAAAAATATATCTTCTTGGTGGGGTATCTTCAGAAAAGGGTACCACCAATTTAGTAGATGTTTACAATCCAAAAAATAATGCTTGGATGCCAGTAAATCCAATGAAAGAAAAGAAAACCAACTTTGCTGCTTCGGCCTATCAAGGGAAAATATATGTCATCGGGGGATACCGAGAAGATGGTCGGTTTTTTATGAATACCGTTGAAATATACAATCCTGAAAACAATACTTGGAGCAAAGGGAAACCGCTCCCTTCCCGAAGAGGATGGATGGAGAGCGCTGTGTCCAACGATAAAATTTATGTAATTGGTGGTCGAACGGTTGATTTTCATAATACCAATGCTGTTGAAATTTATGATCCAGTTCAAAATGAGTGGTCATTGGGGCCAACTATGAAAGAGAGCTTGTATAATTTTGGGATTGCCTCTTTTGGGGACAAGATTTTTATATTTGGTGGGGTTGATGAGAGTGGAAAAATTCTTGATACCCTTTACATATTGAACACCAGGATTAACTCTTGGAGTAAAGGGACTCATTTGCCGACACCAAGAGAAAATTGCCAAGCTCTTCTTGTTGGAGAAAAGGTCTATATAATTGGTGGATATAATGATGATGTAGGACATTTAGCTTCGGTAGATGTTTATGATATTGAGAGTGAGACTTGGGATTCGCTTTCTCCAATGAATACTCCTCGCTGGGGTTTTGGAGCGGCTACGGTAGATGGCACAATTTTTGTTTTTGGTGGAGGACGGGATTTTGGCGAAAGATCGACATTTGTAAAAACTTATGAAAAGTTATTGGTTGAAGAATTAAAACCCCCCCAAATAGATGATTTTTTACCGCTCTCAATAGAAATTGTTGCACCCCTTTCTGGCACAGTCGTTTCATCTTCGAAAATAATTTTAGTTGCCGATCTGAAAGGAAATCTCGAAAGAGTTTATTTGAATGGTAAGAGAGTTTTAAAACAAGATATTAGATGGTTAGCTGATGGGGTTTACCAACTACGTGTCGAGTTGCCATTGAATAGAGGGAAAAATATAATATCGATCGAAGCTTATGATCCGGAAGAAAATAGTGTTCGCCAAGATATTGAAATTTTACGGAAATAATTAACGATAAAGATTTTACTGCCAATAAATATGGTATAAGTGATTGGTTAATTAAATAAGATATTTTTGAGTTATTTTATTCTGAAAATAAAACTCGAAGTCTCAACGCTCAAGTGAAGACTTTTATTATTAATTTCATCATTTCTTGATCGTCTAAGAGACGGAAGGACAAAAAATAAAATAAAGGTTCATTGATACGGGAAAAGGAATAAAAATTGAAAATTTTTTTATCTATCCTGAAAACCTACGGGTATGATAAATCAAGCCACTACCAAAGAAT
>NZ_DAOLQM010000223.1:0-3787 GCF_035418125.1 Atribacter sp.
CAAAGGAATATATGTTACTCCGATTCTGTAGACTTAAATATAACATAATCATACAATATTGTCAACAAATGGAGGTGTTGCCATGGCGATAATTCTAGAGCAATTTGGGTTAAAAATTCGCAACCTTCGCCTTAAAAAGAAGCTTTCGCAAGAGAAATTGGCCGAATTGGCTGACTTGCACCGTACTTATGTTGGGCAAGTCGAAAGCGGTAAGAGAAACATAGCTTTGTGCAATATTGCTAAGCTTGCCAAAGCTCTTGGCGTACAGGTGAAAGACCTTTTTTAGGAGAATAACATGCCGGGCAATGAAAAAGATGTTGCAAGATTCTTAGTTTTAAATAAAGGGCGAATATCTCTTGATCAGATTGGTAGCGTTATGGCTGTTGGTGCTCCTGGGCAGGCAGAGGGCAGCTATGTTGAAATTCCTACTGAACGAGATGTCGATATCTTATTAGCTGCCGAAGATTCAAGAAAGAAGGCAGATATTTATATCAATGGGAAAGGCGTTTCAGTTAAGCAAGCCGGGGCAAGTTTCTCATATAACCGTTTGCAGAGGGCAAATATATTGGAAGTCTTTAGAATTTTAGGTTTTGATAATCCAGAAGCATTATTGCACAATCTTGATAAGGAGGTTAGAAATTTTCATGCTGGGAATTTGCCAAGGAGAAATAGGCCTTGGAGGAATTTCTTCTCAGAACAGGATTTTAAGACCTTAGTTAAATTTTTAATGGTGCAGGGAAGCCCTAATGTTGGTTTCTCAGCCCATCAGGCTGAATTTATCATTGAGGCTCCTTCTCATGGGATAGCGGCAGAAAATATTAAAGTGTATACGTTCGATGAGTACTTTGACCAATACAAAGACAGTTTGATGATTGCAATCAGAAGGCAATGGATTGGGCAAGAGAGCGATTCTGAACATAATAGGGCAGTGGGTTTAGCTGGGAAAGCTGCTAATGCCCCATGGGTTTTCAACAACGTTGTGGGTGTCCCAAGGAATGGCTGGCGGCAAGGCTTCCCCGCACAAGATAGAAAGACTGTTTATTTCCTGATGATTGAGAAGACAGCTTAAAAAAAACCTGTTAGATTTTGGCATTTCTTGCGTCTATTATATTAGCAGGGCAAAACCTTGCTTAATAGAAAGGAGGCAAGGAATGCGGAACTATAAGGATTGAACTTACTAACTTTAAGAGTTATAATATGGTTTATAAGTTCAAGGTTTCCGCAGCAAGGTCAAAGCTAATGCGGAAGATTAAGAGCGATAAGACTGCTCCTGAAATTCTGCTACAGCGCGCTCTTCGAAAAGAGAATATTCGGTTTAGGAAAAACTCCAAGGCATTGCCAGGCAAACCAGACATAGTGTTAGGCAACGAAAAAATAGTAATTTTCGTTGATGGGGAATTCTGGCATGGCTACCTTTGGGAAAGAAAAAAGAGGAAGATTAAAGCAAATCGAGGATATTGGATACCAAAGATAGAAAAGAATATTCAACGGGATAAACAAAACAATAAGAAATTGCGCCAGGAAGGTTGGAAGGTAATTCGATTCTGGCAGCAACAAATAATCAAGGGATTGCCAAAATGTATAAAGAAAATAAAAATTGCGATGCAAGAATAAAAGTCGTCTCGCTCTTTTCTGGATGTGGGGGATTGGATTTAGGATTTGAGAAAGCTGGTTTTGATATTGTTTGGGCGAATGAATTTGATAAAACAATCTGGGAAACCTTTTCTAGTAACTTTCCGAAAGTGTACTTGGATAAACGAAGTATTATTGATATTCCATCCGCCGAAATTCCTATTTCCGATGGAATTATTGGAGGGCCTCCTTGCCAAAGTTGGAGCGAAGCAGGCGCTTGCCGTGGCATAAATGACCATAGGGGGCAGTTGTTTTTTGAATATGTAAGGGTGTTGAAAGATAAACAGCCTCTGTTTTTCCTTGCCGAAAATGTCTCGGGTATTCTAGCAAATATCCATAAAGATGCATTTCAAAAAATCTTAGAGGAATTTTCTGCTGCTGGTTATAACGTAGTTTATAAATTATTGAATGCACGGAACTTTAATGTTCCACAGGATAGGGAGAGAGTAATAATAGTTGGTTATCACAAGAAAATGGACAGGGTTTTTGAATTTCCTGAGCGGCATGGCAGATTTGTGAGTTTAAGGGATGCAATAGGGAAAATGCCAGAGCCAAAACCCGCCTTGAAATACAATAAGACTAATGGAAGTGTTTTGGAAATCCCGAATCATGAATATATGATTGGAGGTTTTTCAACGATCTATATGTCAAGGAATAGGGTGAGGAGCTGGGATGAGCAATCTTTCACTATTCAAGCAGGTGGAAGGCATGCGCCAATTCATCCTCAAGCGCCCAAAATGAAACTTATTGAAGAGAACAAAAGAGAGTTTGTAAAAGGGAAAGAGCATTTGTATAGGCGCTTATCAGTAAGAGAATGCGCGAGGATCCAAACTTTTCCCGACGATTTCATTTTTAAGTATACTGATGTTAGTGATGGGTACAAGATGGTAGGCAATGCTGTGCCGGTTGAATTCGCTAAATTCTTGGCTGAGAAAATTCTCACCGAAATTAAAGAATGGAAGAGAAGAAATCAGGAGCCGAAAGGCGATAGGCTTGTAAAGCAATCAGACCATCAGCCTGCATTCGCTTAGGGTTTATCCAATTAGGATTATCTATTTAGGGGGTGGGGTATGACAAATCAGGAAGTAGAGGATCTATTTAAGAAATTGAATATTTCCAAAGAAAGCCTTCCTAGTTACTCAGACCCTTATTCGTTTGCTGATCAAATCAAGCGAGCTTCCTTGCCGAAGGATGAAACAGAAAACATAAGCTATTCAACCGGCACAGGGCTTTTGATAAGGAAAGAATAAATGCCAAATTGGAATGAAGTTTTAATTGAACTTAAGAAAGAAGCTGAAGAAAGCCCCACGGATAGGATTAGGCGTAAATATCTTAAAAGGCTCTCGAAAAAAACGAAGAGAAATACTATAGCCTATTATTCGGGGTGGCTTCAAAAACCAAACCAACCCAGTGTTGCCGTTAACGATAGCGATATGAATGGATTTATGACAGTTATACACCAGATGGATAAATCCAAAGGGTTGGATTTATTGTTGCATACTCCGGGTGGCGATCTCGCGGCGACAGAATCAATAGTTGAATACCTAAGAAAAATGTTTGGAACCGATATTAGGGTGATTGTTCCTCATTTAGCAATGTCGGCTGGTACAATGATAGCTTGTTCTGGTAAAGAAATCCTGATGGGGAAGCATTCTAATTTAGGACCTATTGATCCTCAGTTCCGCGGAATCTCTGCAGAGGGAGTTTTGGAAGAGTTCGAACGTGCAAAGAGAGAAGTTAAAGCTGACCAAAGCACTATTCCAGTTTGGCAAGTAATATTGAGCAAGTACCATCCGACTTTTATTGGCGATTGCGAGAAAGCAATCCGATGGTCAAAAGAGCTCGCTAAGAAATGGTTAGAAACAGGGATGTTTCAGGGGCAAGCCGATGCTCAGAATAAAATTGATAGTGTTATGAAAATGCTCGCGAGCCATCAAGAGACTAGCTCGCATGCCAGGCATATCTCAGCGGAAAAATGTAAAGAAATTGGATTAAATGTTAAAATGCTAGAGGATGGAGATAAAGGGTTTCAAGATTTAATTTTGACAGTGCATCATGCTTTTTTTCACACTTTTGCTAGCTCAAATGTAACTAAGATTATTGAAAATCATAATGGTAGGGCGATGGTTATTTATCACGCTTGAATTTGAGGATA
>NZ_DAOLQM010000224.1:0-3732 GCF_035418125.1 Atribacter sp.
TAGGAATCAAGGATATGGGTGCCGCTGGTTTGACTTGCTCTTCCAGTGAAATGGCTGCTGCCGGTAAAAGTGGGGTTAAAATCTATCTGGATCGTATTCCGGTTCGCGAAGAAGCCATGGAACCCTGGGAAATCATGATGTCTGAGTCTCAAGAACGCATGCTTCTCTGTGTAAAAAGAGGTTACGAGGATTCAGTGCTTCAAATTTTTCATAAATGGGGCTTGGAAGCGGTGGTCGTAGGAGAGGTAGTCGATGGAGACAATATCACCATTGAGTTCAATGGGAAGATGGTTGCTGATATTCCCGCTCAAGAATTAACTAAACCACCGGTTTATACTCCCCCCGCCGAAAAGCCAGCTTATCTTGAAAGGATAAATCATTATGACTGGAATGATCTTCCTCTGCCCAATAATTGGAACGAAATATTACTCAAATTAATGGCTTCTCCCAACCTCTGTTCTCGTCATTCGGTTTTTGAACAATACGATCACATGGTTCAAATTAATACCTCAATGCTGCCTGGAACTGGAACGGTTATCCTCCGTGTTAAAAATCTTCCTTGGGGGATTGCTGTTACCACTGATTGTAATCCAGTATTTTGCTACCTCGATCCTTATCGGGGCTCTCAAATTGCGGTTGCTGAAGCAGCTCGTAACTTGGCTGCCTGTGGAGCTCAACCAGCCGGTATAACCGATTGTTTGAATTTTGGGAATCCGCAGAAGCCCGATCGTTATTGGCAATTTATTGAGGCAATTAAGGGAATAAGCGATGCCTGCAAATTTTTTGACCTTCCGGTTGTGAGCGGCAATGTTTCTTTTTACAATGAAAGTCCAACTGGTCCTATCCATCCCACTCCAACCATCGGCATGATTGGTATTATCGAAGACGTTCAAACAGCGGTAAATGCAGCCTTTAAAGATTTTGATGACGTGATCGTTTTATTGGGTGAAACCCGCAATGAAATAGGCGGGAGTGAATATTTACGTGTGATTCACCAGCAAGAATTTGGACCGGCTCCACAAATTGATTTATCGGCTGAAAAAAATCTTCAAGAATTTTTAATCGATGCAGTTCGACAAGGGTTAGTTCAATCATCTTCTGATCTAAGCGAAGGCGGATTGGCTTGTGCTCTCGGCGAAGGGTGCATCTGTGGTCAGGAGAAGAAAGGATGCCTGATTGACATCGGAAATTTACCCAATATCCGCTTGGATGCTCTTTTATTTGGAGAAAGCTGTGGGCGAGCTCTAATTACCTGTAAACCGGAAAATTTTGCTACACTGGAAAAGATGGCTCGGATGAAAACTATTCCCTTTTTTGTTATTGGCAAAGTTACCAGGGAAAGCCTAAACATTTATAATAATCAGCAATCACTGATTTCAGTTTCTATAGAGGATTTGTGGAAAGCCTGGTACCATACTTTGTAGTTTTTATAGGAGTTTGATTTATCATACCCACCAATGGGTTTACAATATAAACATCCATACTGGAAACTGGTACCAGATAAGGATGAAAATACTCATCCAGGAATCGTTTCCCCCTTTAGCAAAGGAAGTTAGGGGGTTTGAAATAATTGGGAAAAAACAAATCCTTCTCAATCTTCTTTTATCTAAAAAGAAAGGAATAAAAGAGATTGAATTCATGAGATTGCCATGTCACTTCGTTCCTCGCAATGACGATTCAGAGTTCCTTCTCCCTTGATGGGAGAAGGTGATGATGAGGATGAAATTTGTACTATTCACCTCTCACCAAATTTAAAGAAGAGTTTTCGGGGCTTCAAAAAACCAAGATATCGGATGGCGGATTAATAAATCATGACCATCTTTAAATGGAGGAATCTATGACCGGAGAGAAATGCGGAATTTTTGCCGCCTATGGAGTAAAAAATGCTGCTAAATTAATATTTCATGGATTGTATTCCCTTCAGCACCGAGGTCAGGAAAGTGCTGGAATGGTCATTTCTGACCAACATGGTGTTAGAGAACACAAAGGAATGGGGCTGGTTTCAGAAGTTTTTCAAGGAGATATACTAAAAAAGCTAACCGGTTCTATTGGACTCGGGCATGTTCGTTATTCCACCACTGGCTCTTCATCCTTGAGAAACATCCAGCCTTTTATAGGAGACTGTCGTTTTGGCAATGTCTCTATAGCGCATAACGGAAATCTTGCTAATACCAATTCTCTATGGAAAAAAATAGGTCACCAGGGGGCTGTTCTTCAATCAACCATGGATACTGAAATGATCCTCCACTTGATTGCCCAAAGTTCTTTCGATGGATTTGAAGATGCGGTGAAAGAAGCACTTTGGGAAATCCGAGGAGCTTTTTCCTTGGGAATAATGAGTGAAAAAAATATCATTGCCATCCGCGATCCCTGGGGTTTTCGACCTTTGGCTTTAGGAAAGCTAGATGGAGGCTACCTGATTAGTTCGGAAAGTTGTGCTTTTGATATCATTGGAGCTCAATTCATTCGAGAAATCGAACCAGGCGAGATGCTGATAATTGACGAAAACGGTCCAAGATCAGTTTTTTATGCCCATTCTCATCGAAAAGCTTTTTGTATATTTGAGCTCATTTATTTTGCTCGACCAGACAGTATCATTTTTGGTGAAAGTGTCTATTTAGCACGAAAAAAAATGGGATGGGTTTTGGCAGAAAGAGAAGACTATGATGCCGATATGGTTATTCCGGTCCCCGATTCAGGAATTTATGCTGCACTAGGATTTTCAGAAAAATCAAAAATTCCTTTTGAATTGGGAATGATTCGAAATCCTTATGTTGGAAGGACTTTTATACGTCCGGGGCGAGAAAACCGTAATCTTGCAGTGAAGCTGAAGTTAAATCCGTTGAAAAGTCTTTTAAAAGGGAAAAAAATAATTATTCTTGAAGATTCCATTGTAAGAGGAAACACCTCAAGAGAAAGAATTAAAACCCTAAAGAACGCTGGGGTGAAAGAAGTTCACATGCGTGTCACTTCACCCCCTCACTGCCACCCCTGCTACTATGGAATCGATTTTCCAACCCGGGAAGAGCTCATTGCCTGCCGCATGAACCAGGAAGAAATTAGACAATTCCTTGGTTTGAATAGTCTTCGCTATATCGATATCAACGGCCTCAAAAAGAGCTTATCCAAACCAGGAGAGAACTTTTGTTTTGCCTGTTTCACTGGTGACTATCCAGTAGTACCCGATAAGGGATTAGGAAAATTTATCTTAGAAGAAAATTCCTCGGAGCAATAATGTACCTTATTGATATTAATCTTTTAAAATATCCGCCAGCTGATTCGCGTAGGATCGGCATTCTTTTTCTGCTCGGTCATCAAAAGATTTAATAGCAACTGGTCCGTAGTGGCTTCCTTCTGCCATTCCTTTGACCAGCATTCCATGAATGAGGAGAGCCGAGAGAATAGAAAGAATTGCAGTTTCATTTCCTCCGGCAGCATTAGCCGACGAAGCAAAAGCACCACCCAACTTGCCATCCAATCGACCGTGCAAGCGGATGCTATCATCCAAAAGCTTTTTAATTTCTGCTGCCATGGTTCCATAGTAAGTCGGTGTACCAAGAATGATCAGGTCATAATCGACCAGCTTTTTAATATCAACCTGGTCTGGAGTTACTAAATCAACGGTAATTTCTCTTTTCTGGAGCTCTTTGGATATGGTTTCTGCCATTTTTCTGGTTGTTCCAGAACGAGTGTAGTAAATGACAATAGCTTTTGACATGAAATGCCCTCCAT
>NZ_DAOLQM010000225.1:0-3731 GCF_035418125.1 Atribacter sp.
AGTTGTCCGCAAAGATCAATAAAATTTCTCAGATTCTTATCCAGATAGAGGATCTTTTTAACGCTTTTAATTTCCAGGTGTTTGTCAACTTGAGATTGAATCTCCTCTCTTGTTGATTCAACACCAAAGAGGGGAGGACTAAAATGAGCAATGACGTTGAACTCCCATTGGGTCGCTAAAAAATGAGCTGCACTGACCAGTTTAAACTCGATTGAGTTGAAGTCTTCATCTTCTGGGTTGGATGATATGAATTGAATAAACTTGTTATAAAAATCCACCGAAAGATGAGCGAGGCTTTCCTCCATTTCTCTCTGAACAAAATCATTCAGCTTTTTTCTGGCTTCATTTTGAGCCAACAGAGAATGATATATTTGAGGTTTTAGATCGGTTAAGATGGTCCTTTGAAAATACTGGAAGATACCGTATTCAATTATTTTTCTCCAATCAATCAATAGGCCTTCTTCATCTTCCTCAATTTTTCCCAGAATCCAGGCAATGATCATTTTATGGGCTTGTTTATCAAGTTCAGTAAATTCGATCGGTCGAATCTGATCGTTCCATCGCTGTAGACTGGCTGGTTGAAATATCTTTTCAATTAAGCTTTTAGTAATAATCCCCTTCATGTGTACTCCCTTTTAAATCTAAAGTCTAATTTCTTAAAAAACAAACAGATGAGTATTTGTAATAATTATATTCAATTTAGGTGCATTGAAAAAACGGAAATTTTAGAATAAGGTATATTATGAATTTAGTGACTCTATTCACAGTACTGGTTCCAATGTTCATGGAGAATTATACTACGGTATTGTTTTCATGACAGACCTTCAAGGCTAATTCGGCCTTGGAAATATGATTTCATCGTTAAGGCAAAAGAATAGGGAAGACTAATAGCCTTAGTTTTTTATATATGATTGAAGTAGATTCAAAGAAATTAGATTAATTAAGATTTACGAATAAAAATAAGAAAGGAGAAATCATGACTGCACAAATTCCCGATGAATTTATTTTTAAAGGGAAGAAATATGAGCTCATTGGTATAAAAGGTGACGACCTGTTCTCACCAGAAACATTCGGAATGGAGCCTGAAATGATACACACTGCCTGTTATCGTGGCTTCTATGCAAAATATAGATTCACTCGGGAAGTCCTCTACCTCAGAGAGCTCACCATCAATGAAAAAAATAATAACTATTTACCAATCAACGGAATTAAACCCATAGGAAATCCTCTACACGAGATGACCTATCGTAAACTGAACCTTATCATTCCCTTTACTGGGAAGATCCGGATGGCAAGAAATTTTTTAAATGAATACTACGTCCATATGGGTTTCCAGAGTCCTTGGGCTTATGAAACAGTGCTTGATATCACCATCAAAGAAGGGAAAGTAATTGATATTAAAGACCGTTCAGAAGAATTTAAGCTTAAGCGGCAGGAGATCAAACAACAAGAAATCAATAACGTTGTTGACTGGATAAACGATGCCTTCAGTCTGGATATGGATTTAGAATAGAATATTTCTCTGCATACTGGTCAAATTTCCTTTTTTAAAAGTCAATGTTTGATGTTAATTGAGGTTTTGTTTTTGTTGATGAGGCTTGGAGGATATAAAATGATAATAAGAAAGTATAATAAAGAACACGATGAAGACAATCTCATGGCGCTGATTAAAAACGAAGGCCAAGGATGGTCTTGCTATTGGGCAGATAATCTCTCCGAGAAATATAAAGCAGCGCTTAAAAATTCTATTACTTACGTAGCTTTTGAAGGAGACGTCCTCTGCGGATACTCCCGTTCGATTGATGATTGCGGGTTCTACGTTTATGTATGTGATTTACTGGTCAGACCGGAATATAGAAGGAAAAATATTGGCAAAAGACTTATGGAATGCATCTATGAAGATTACCCAGAACGGATTGTTTTTGTTATGTCCGATATTGATGAGTATTATAAGAAACTTGGCTACAAGCGAGAAGGCTCAATATTTGAGGTAACAAAAGGAATTTAATGAGGTAAAGGAGTATTTTGAGATTGTATTTAGTATTATTGCTAAATTCGAAATAAAAGAATTACACGAATAGGTTTAGCTCCAGCTCAATTGCTCTTGATCCGTTACTACTAGGAATGAATTGGATATGTTAACTGACATAGGGAAAAATATGCAAGCCAGCAAAGTAGGCTAATTGAGGAAGGTTTTTCAGGAAGAATATAATCATGAATAAAAAGTACTTTACATTAGGTTGTTGTGGACTCGATTGTGGTTTATGTCCAAGATTTTATACCGAGGGTTCTTCAAAATGTCCAGGTTGTTACGGTGTTGATTTTGAAAATAAACACCCTTCTTGTTTTTTTATCACTTGTTGCGTGAAGAAAAAAGGCTTAGAAGTTTGTTGTGAATGCAACGCTTTTCCTTGCTCCAAATTCGATAAAGAAACTGGAGAAACTGATTCATTTATTACCCATAGAAGAGTTATCCAAAACCAGAATTATATAAAGGAACATGGGATTATTGCTTTTATTGAACAACAAAACAAAAGAATGGTCCTTCTCCAGACCTTATTAAAGTATTACAATGATGGATATTGCAAGAGTTTTTTCTGTCTTGCAGCATCCTTGCTTTCACTTAAAAGCTTAAATGAATCTTTATTAAAGGCAGAAAAAGTAATACAAGA
This sequence comes from Atribacter sp., assembly GCF_035418125.1. Classification (NCBI taxonomy): domain Bacteria; kingdom Pseudomonadati; phylum Atribacterota; class Atribacteria; order Atribacterales; family Atribacteraceae; genus Atribacter; species Atribacter sp. Next base: position 2,673 of record NZ_DAOLQM010000225.1, read on the forward strand.
GAAACTAGTTGGTAAAGAAGATTTAAAATCCAAAGCGAAAATAATGAGAGAAATTTTAAATCAAATCGCTGTTGAAGACAATGAAGAATTAAAATTAAGGAAAGGGAAAAAATAGTATACAAAACCCTGAGTTTAGTAGCTGACACTTCACCACCCTCGATCTCTTGAGCGGAAGAACTTCCTCCATTGAAGCCGGTTCCAGTATTGATTAGTTACTATTTTGGTTCTATATATTGGAAGAAGAAAATAAATTAATTTTTGAAGGATGCTCATTAAAGCAATAGAATTCTAAGATTTAACAGTAGATAAAAATATTTATAAAAGCTTGATTTATTAAATAATTAGATTGGTTTACAGAATAATAAAAAATTTAAACCGGTGGAGAAGGAAATGAAAAAGATTCTGGGAGTTATTGGGAGCCCTCGCAAAAAAGGAAATACTCATGTATTGGTGTCACAAATTCTATCAGGAGCTGAAAGCCAAGGATTTGTGCAAGATCAAGTATTTCTCAACGATTTACACATTGAAGAATGTATTGGGTGTCATGCCTGTTGGAAAATCGGAAGTTGTGTAAAGCAAGATGATATGAATATCCTTTATCAAAAAATTCTGGAAAGCCAGGTTATCGTTTTTGGAACACCGGTTTATTGGTATGGACCAACTGCTTTAATGAAGGGCTTTATTGATCGTTTTGTTTATTATAATTGTCCTCAAAATCGACCCAAGATCAAGGGTAAATGTGCGGTTATTGTAATCCCCTTTGAAGAGCAAGACATGAAAGCCGTTAATCCGGTTATTGACTTCTTTGAGACAAGTTTAAACTACTTAGAAATGAATATAGTGGGGAAAATTATCGTTCCCGGAGTGACTCTAAGGGGAGAGGTAAAAAATAAACCTGAATACCTGGAAAAAGCCTATCATTTAGGAAAAAGCTTAAAATAGTTTACGAACTGTCAATAAAAATGTCAACCGGTAAGAATGTAGATCATAGTTTTACTGTAGGAAGGCATGCCTCAGTACTCAATGAGGAGCGTACTATGCGACCTGAGAATCTCATCC
>NZ_DAOLQM010000226.1:0-3729 GCF_035418125.1 Atribacter sp.
TTAAAAAAGGAGAGATAACTGAAACTATTGTTAATAGTGATGAACAAACCCTTGACGAGGAAGTTCTCATAAAGATGGTGCAATAGGTTTTATTGGTTTTCAGATTGATTTAATTTTTTATTCATAATCCATGCTAAGTCATTATTTAGTTCCTTCTCCCTTGATGGGAGAAGGCGAGGATGAGGCTGAAAGGTTGGATTTAGAAACAAGTTTTGTGTTTTAAATTGAACTTGAGGAAAATATCCAAATATCCCCCTCACCTGAATCCTCTCCCACCAGAGGAGAGGAAAAAAAGAGAAATGGGAGAAGGTCAGGATGAGAATCTGGTAAGCTCCATGTCATGACATGGAGCTGCATTAAATAGGCATTGTATTTGTATCCCAACATTTTAAAAATATTTAATAGAGCTTGATTTAAAAAGAATGCTATTGGTTCAGAAAAGAAGAAGATCTGAAAGAAGGAGATTGCTCTTGAAAAAAAGGAACCAATCAACTCGAACCATCAATACCAAAGAATTTATTGTGTATATTGCCTTTTTAGCAATTTTTATCTTTTTTTCTATTATCCTACGAGGGCGAGGATTTCTCTCTTCGGAAAACTTGATGAACATTGCTCGTCAGACTGCCATGATTTCGGTTATGGCAGTGGGGATGACTTTTGTCTTAGCTGCCGGAGAAATTGATCTTTCGATCGGTTCTATTGTGGCATTGGCATCACTAACAACTGCATTAGCACTCCGCCACAGCTCCTTATTGGTTGGAGTTGTTACCGGGTTGGGTACCGGAGTTCTAATTGGTATGGTTAACGGTCTTTTTGTAGCTAAAATCGGAGTCCCCTCCTTTCTTGTCACCTTGGGAATGACTGGAATTATTACCGGATTAGCCCGCTGGATTACTCAACTTAAATCAATTCCGGTAACTAATAAAACCTATAATTTTATTTTTGGATCAGGAGATATCGGACCAATATCAATTCTTTTTGTTTGGACTGTTGTTTTGCTCATTATAGGTCAAGTTGCACTGAGGAAGACCAAATTTGGACGTTATGTATTAGCAACTGGTGGGAATAAAATATCTGCTCTGTATTCTGGAATCAATGTGGAAAGAATTAAATTTTCCGTCATGGTTTTGAATGGTGTCTTAGCAGCACTGGCTGGAATGCTATATGCTGGTAGGCTTCATGGTGCCCGTTATACTTTAGGTGAGACCGATTTGATGACGGTTATAGCAGCAGTTATCATCGGAGGCACCAGCATGTCAGGAGGCCGGGGTTCAGTAATCGGTTCCATTGTTGGTTCCCTAATAATGGGTATGATTAATAATGGATTGATATTAATGGGTTTATCCGTCGATCAACAGATGATCTTCCGAGGCTTGATCATTATCATTGCAGTTTCTTTAACCATGAGAGAAAAGAAAAAATAAAGGAGGACAATAGATGTCACCATCTTTGCCATTTTTACGCATACCAAAAACTGCTCAACTAGTCGTGGTAACCGATCTTGAACAGGAAAGCTTCCCTGTTATTCATTTAAAAAAATTATTTCCCGGAAGGGATTTTGTTGTCGTTTCACCACGAGATTTTAAAATTGGTGATTGGAAAAAGGCGGATAAAAACTTCGAAGGTTTTATTTATTTAGAAGAAAAGGAAAACCAACTTTTCCCCGTAAAACAACCGTCAGAAAATAAAATCCAGCTCCTCGAAGATGGTTTCCAAATTCAAACGGTGAAATGGCAGGAAATTCCATTGATACTCCTTTTAGGAGGTGGTCGTCCGGGTTTGATTTATGCGGTGAATGAATTGAGTCAGAAAATTTTATCTTATCAGGGTGAAGAGATAATCATCCCAAAAATTGACCTTGAGCAATCGCCTTTACTTCCTTATCGCTTGCTTTGGACTTGGGATCACAGTACCAATTGGTACTTAGAACAAGTCGGTATTCAGGAAATCGGTGCCATGAATTATTATTCCAAACCCCCAGAGGGTTTTTTAGAAGACTACTTTCGACTGATTGATTTTATGAGTCTCAACCGAATCGGGGGTGTCACTATTTACGGCTTTTTAAGAGATTGCCATGGAGGTATTGAAGCTGCTCAGAAACTGTGCAAATACGCTGCTGAAAGAGGAGTTAGAATTCTACCCGGGGTTGGTATCAATGCTTACGGGGGAATCTATTGGGAAGGAAATCACCGTTATAATTTAACCCAATGGCTCCGACAACGTCCGGAATTGAAAGCCGTATTAGGAGCACCGGCAGCTTTTTCTATTCCTGATCTACCTCCCCTTTGGTTTCCAGAAAATCAATACACCGATACTGCCTGCCCTTCTAAACCGGAAAACGCCCGATATCACGAAGAGGCTATTGCTTGGTTAGCAGAAACCTTCATGATTGGTGGGATTAATTTTGAAACCGGAGATTATGGAGTTTGTCAGTGTGAAGAATGTTCTCGAAGACGTAAAGAAAATTCAACCTGGTCGTTGCAGGATATGGCTCTCCTTTACCCACATCTATTTTCGGCTGCTCGAAATCAGCGTCAAGACCTCTGGTTGGTAAGCGAGGCTTATTGGGATAACCTTTTGAACCGCCAAGTTCTTCAGTCTCTTGAAGAATTGCCTGACGAGGCAATTTATCAATTTTGTTTTAATCGCTCTTATTGGCCTCGTTTAAAAACTGATTTAACCAAGGAATATGTTCAAGGATTACCCAGAAGTAAAAATATCTTTCGCACCCATATGGGTTCGCAATGGAATCGGGAACGGTATGAATTGGTTGCTGACCGTTTCGCCGAAATGATGCAGTTGGCTTTTAAAAGTGGAATGAAGGGTGCAACCATTTTTGGTGAGGTCAGTGCGTTTAGCGTCGTCAATGAGGTCAATTATTTAGCATTTGCTCGCTTTGGCTATCAACCAACGCTGACTTGGGAGAAGTTTATTGAAAAAGACCTTGGTCCACTGTTTGGAGGAAAGCTGGCTACCGAGATTTATCTTCGACTACTTACTGTTCCATTCCAAAAAGCTATTCTTGATCAAGCGATTGGCGAGGCACGGGAAATGAGTCGTTCATTGAGTGGGGAGCAGTATCGACGGTGGATATGGCTTCAAAATCGCCTGATGCAAAAGAAAGCTATGACGGTAGATTAATATTTAGTTCTTCAGGCAATGCTTGAAGAATGAATGAAGGAGAGGATGAGGGTGAGACCCATGAATGAAATCCAGGTTTGGTGTTTTGAAATGAAGCTTATGGAAGATATACAAGTTCCCCCTCACCTTAATCCTCTCCCACCAGGGGAGAGGAAAAAATAAGATAGAACTCTCCCATCAGGGAAGATTTGGTAGGGACTTGATTTATCAAGTCCGCAAATTGGTTTACAGGACAGATATAGGAGCTCGACCAGTGAGTGGTTTTTTCATCACCACAGCTTGGGCAGCTGCCAGGGCTGAACAAGGTCGACTGGAATAAGTACATAGATAGGTGCTTACCAAAGGAAATTCGGAAAGTTCATAGGAACTGCGAAAAGCAAGAACAATCATTCGTTCACCCATGGATACTGATAATTTATTTACTAACTGTTTTTGAAGATTGGTTTCAAAATCCGTTCCGGGAAGTGGATAATCTTCAGTCGCTGCAATGAAGGAATTAGCTGATAGTAATGGCACGGGAATAGCTTCATCCTTCAAATCTTCATAGTAATAAACTTTAATACCAACACCTAACCGAATGAGTTCTTT
>NZ_DAOLQM010000227.1:0-3712 GCF_035418125.1 Atribacter sp.
TAACCGATATTTTCCCTCGATACCAAGTATCCAATTTGAAGCTCGGTTATTCCATTGATATTTCGCTTCAGCTTCCAGAGCCCATTCGTTTTCAAAGTAGGATGCTCCAAGAGAAGCGAAATAGAGACTTTCATTTTCGGAAAATTGTAAGCCTATTGAAAAGAAAGTTAGGAGATTCTCTTCAACTCGACGAATATCTTTTACATAAGCAACAAACGCCGACTCTTGAACATCTCCCCAAAAGCCTTTGAGTCCAATTCCTAAATTGATGGTTTCGGGAGTGTCTTCATCGGTATGAACAGCATATTCCAAGCTTACTTTCCCTAACCACAGGTTTTTATCAGAAGCTTTTAAAAGCTGCCCATAAAGTCCAAAATTTTCACCAGATAGAACTTTAACTTCTAAACCATACCAGAATTGTGGTGTGGTCTGATATTCAGGGATTATAAGAGTTCCATACCAGGCACCTAAACCGAATTGATACTCGGTTGTCGTTTTGCGAATAGTTGAGGGACTAACTTTTATATCTTCACTCTTTAATTTAACCACCAGAGGAGATTCTTGGGGGGTTTTTCTTTCGGCTTCCAAAAAAACCACCAGTTGACTTTCCTCTTCTAAATTTACTGATTCAGCATCTTTATTTTTTTCCAGCAATTTATTTCTAATTTCGCTGGTTTTCGTTGTATTGACACCAGCGATAAAAAGAGGTTCCTTCTCGATTAATGTAACCGAAGTAACTGTATCCCGGCTGATAATAACCGGAAGTGTTTCATTTTCGTTCTCAAGATTTTTAAACTGGGTTTCTAAATTAATCTTAATTTTTCCCTCACCGATATATTGGGGAGTTACTCTGAGACCAGCTCCTAATTCAATAATTTCAAGATTGCTGGTTGTTCCAGCAGTGCCTTCGGTTTCTATTGAATAATAGACATCTTTTCCAGACCAAATGCGCCCTTCTTCTCCCTCTAAAACTATAATTTCTGACTCACTATGGATAACTGCTTCACCGCTTTCCTGCAAGGCACGCAAAACCGCATCGATTTTTTCCAGCCTTTCAAAACTTCCTCCTATTGAAGCCGCAGAACCGATTTGTAAGTTTTGATCGCCACCGGCAGTCACATCAAGGCCGATATCTTGCAAAGTCTCATTTTTGACTTCGGCAATTATGGATTTAACCTGGATATGTTCTTTGGGGTGATCTATTTTCTCAATTTCTTTTTTAATTTCTTCTCTTAAACCTTCTGGTCCGGAAAGAATTACTGAATATGGAGCATCAATGATCAAATTGCCCGCATACTGAGGGAGTAGTTTAAAAAGTTCCTTGCTGGAGATGTAATTTAAAGGATACTTTTCTGGGGAACTAATTTTTATATAAGCTGAACTTCCGACTGGCGGAGTACCGATATAATATACTCCATCGATCAAATACCATCTGACATCGGTGTTTTTCAGTATGAGATCGAGTGCTTTTTCAAAGGTGACTCCATCTTTGCGTATATCGACTTTTCCCGGTATGTTTTGAAAAAAAACGATTTCAACATCAGCCTGAAAAGCAGCTGTAAGCAGTGCTTCTTTAATTGAAATATCTGGGCAAAAAAGATCAATTTTCGGTTGGTCTGTATCAGAAATTGCATATACAGAATTTGGCGATAAAGAGAGCATGAAATATATAAGAAGTAGATGAACAATGAAATATTTTTTGCACCATCTTCGACTCATAATTCCTCTCTTTTCTAAATGATTTTTGGTGTAATCAGAATCACGATATCTTTATCATCGACGGTTTGCTTTTTATTCCGAAACAAGCCTCCGATAAGCGGGATATCACCCAAAATGGGAACCTTGGTTTTGGTGGTAACTTCGATAAGTTGTCTTAATCCTCCAATAACAATGGTTTCACCATCTTTGACGCGCACTGTAGTAGAGACAATACGGCGGCTGATCACCGGTAAATCCTGAATTCCAGCTCCGACCACGTTACTCACTTCGGGAGAAAGAACCAAAGTAATGCTTCCATCGGGATGGATACGGGGTGAAACGGTCATGATGACACCAGCGGAGATAGTTTCCAAGCTGGTGGTGGGGAAAGCGGCTGACCCAGTGGTTATAGCAAAATATTCATCTCGCAATACTCGGATTTCACCTTGCTCTCCATCGAGCACCACCAAGCGTGGGTTGGAACGAATACGAGCCTTTCCCTCCTTTTTGAGCAAATTCAAAGTTGCAGTTATTCTCTCTAAACGTTCAAAAATCCCTCCGATACTAGCCAACTCACCAAACTGCAACCCATAGGAACCCGTATTCGCTCCTCCCCACTCGATTCCAATATTTTCTGCTTCTTCCCCGGAAATTTCGGTAACGACTGTATCGAGCATTACTTGTTTTCGCGGTGTATCAGTAATCTCAATAATTTCCTTAATTTTTTCGATAATTTCATCGGGTGCAGTTATAGTGACGAAACCTTTCCCCGTTATGGCTTTGACAAATTGGGAATAATATTCAGGAAGTATGGAAATAAGTTCTTCTGCGGTTAAATCAGTAAGGTCAATGCGAACTGTGCGGGTGATGTTTTTAAAAGCAGGACTGTCCAAAGAACCAGAGCTCACCAAATAATACCCATCCATCTTTTTATAAACGAAGCCTCCAGGAGCAAGGACCATTTCCAAGGCTTTTTCCAGAGAAACGTCGGTGACTTCGAGGGTAACAAATCCGGAAACTGAATCATCGACTAAAATGGTGACCATTGCCTGGCTAGCGATATCCATTAAGGCTTCGCGAATATCGGTATCATAAAAGACGTTTGAAATAAGAATTGGTTCCTCAAGAATTTCCTCATCAAGCATTTCTTCCTCTGGTTCAGTAATTTCTTGAGCAAATGAAAAAAGAGGGATGAAGCAGAGGGTAATAATAACTGTCATAAAAACCACTAAAAACCTATTCGAATTATTCATAAATTAACCCTCCTCAAATATTTCCTGGATTTATTATAATAAAAATTTATTATAAAAAATATAGTACTAAAGCATTATTTTTTTTTATTTATATAGGCAATTCAGATTATTTTTTAGCGGTTTCCAACCATGGAGACAAATGACGAAGTTAAATCCGGGTCGAAGAAGGAACCCGAAAGCTTTTCAATTTCTTCGATGGCTTTCGAAGAAGACATGGCTTGGTGGTAAGGCCGAGGAGAAGTCATCGCCTGATAAACGTCACACATACTGAGAATTCTGGTGAGATAAGGAATATTATCTTTTGAAATCCGGTGAGGATATCCCTGTCCATCGAAACGCTCGTGGTGAGAAAGAATAATTTCAGAGAGCGGCTTCGCTTCATCAACGGTCCGGGTCATTTTGGAGCCAATTTCAGGATGGAAAAATATACTCCGTCTTTCTTTGGTCGTTAAACTTTCCGGTTTATTTAAAATTTTGGGATCGATTCCAACTTTTCCTAAGTCATGAAGGCGAGCGGCTTGGTATAAAGTAATGACTTCTGATTTCTTTAAACCTAAGTGGTGAGAGAACTCCAAAGAAAGCTGAGCCACTTCCTGAGAATGATTCCGGTCATAACGATCACGGGCATCGACTGCTTCGGCCAACATCGATAAGACCTCAAAATTTAAATTAGAAAATACTCGATTTTTTACTGAATAATTACTAAATAGGTCGCGAAAGTAGATTATTTTACCACGGCCAAATTGTTTAGCGACTAATAA
>NZ_DAOLQM010000228.1:0-3695 GCF_035418125.1 Atribacter sp.
AAGCCTTTACTTCATCAATCGTTACATCAGGTGCAAATCGTAGTCCTCCTTTACAGGGACCTCTGCTGCTGGAATGTTGAACTCGATAACCAGTAAACATTTCGACATGTCCGTTATCCATTTCAACCGGGAAAGAAACCGTAAGTTCTCTTTCAGGATAGCGAAGTGAGATGTAATCATCAAGATTCAACTCAAGTTGGTCGGCAGCAGAATCGAGTAGTTGCAACATGTTTTCGTATGGATTATAGCTTCGACTTGTAGTCATTAATAACCTCCAAATTCTGAATTATAATTTGCAGCTAAAATATTATATATAATAGCAAAAAATGATTCTACATTTCATTATTTATTTATTAATTTCAGTTGGTGTTTTAATTTAATGAAATCAGGTTCTTTTCCAGAATATATAAAAAAGCACTTTACCATCTCTCTTTTCCAGCTTATTCAAGGGGGATTGATGTATTTAATATGTCTAACCCGAAAATACCGTCAAATGAATTCTTTAATCGGTCATCCTGAGACCTCGCTTTTTGAGGGCGTGAGGATCTCCATCTGACGCTGAAGCGTCATCCTGAGGCTTCGTATTCAGAAGCCGTGAGGATCTCATTTTTTTAGGTTTTTTATTCTTCATAAATATTATAAAGGATGAGATTGCCACGTCGCTGCGCTTCTCGCAATGACGGAACAGTAAAAAATTCAAATCCCCCTTACCCCCTTTTCTAAAGGGGGAAATTGATCGGCATATAAATATTTTCATTGTTATTTGGTGCCACACAAGTGGCATGAAGGTCTATCCTGAAAATCCACGGGTATGATAAATCAAGCCTCTACCAAAGAATATAAAAAGTAGGGGCACAAGGTATTGTGCCCATTCTATAATTAATGTAGCGATATGCCATGGCATATCGAATATTGGATTTTCTTCCTCATCTGGTGCTACACAAGTGGTATAAGGGCTTATCCAAAAATCTCGATTTATTAAATGTTTTTATAAAATAATTTTAGAGAATTCTTCTTTAATATAAAAGTTGTTGCAATTTTCCTAGTATTTCTCCCAGTTTTATTGTTAGGATCTCTTTATGGACAGCCACACTAAGTTTTTCAAATTAGAAATCTTTGTAAACTGGGTTATCCTTTAACCAATCTTTGGCCACGATTTAATTGAAAAATGGTATACATATCATCAGAGGATAACTGAAAATCAAAAATGTCAAAATTTAACTTCTGATGCTCTGCACTTTTTGCTTTAGGGATAGCAACCACTTTTTTTTGCTGGATTAACCAACGGAGCATAATTTGTGGAACTGTTTTCTCATATTTGCTAGCAATTTTTTCCAAGGTTGGATTATTAAGGTCCCGACCCCGGGCAATGGGACAGTAAGCAGTTAATGAAATATTATTTTTTTGACAGTAACTCAATATGGATTTTTGGTCGAGAAAGGGATGGTATTCAACCTGGACATTCATTATAGGCAAAAAAGATATTTTTTGGGCTTTCATGAGAAGATCTTTACTAAAATTGCTTAGTCCAATAAATCTAAGCATCTCCTTATTTTTTAGATAGTTCATCGCTTTAAAAGTCTCAGATAAGGAGATATTTGGGTTCGGCCAATGAATGAGTAACAAGTCAACATAATCGGTTTTCAGTTTTTTTAAACTATTTTCTAAAGAATGGATTACATCTTGGTATTGAAGATGAGTGGACCAAACTTTGGTAGTTAGAAATATTTCGTTACGAGGAACCAACGATTGAGCTATGGCTTCCCCAATTTCACTCTCGTTTTCATACATTTCAGCAGTATCGATATGTCGGTAACCAATCTCAAGGGCAGAAATGGTTGCTTCAAAACATTCTTTCCCTCTCAAATTCCAAGTTCCAAGACCAATCACTGGCATTTTCATTTCAAATATTTCAATAAATTCCATCCCGTTTCCTCCTTCTTGCTAAATTTTTATTCTGGCATAGTATTGTCAAGAATCGCAATGGTCTATCAAATTTATACCGAGGCTTTATATAACTTTGGATTCATAACCGGCATTTTTAATTGCCGAAATCAGGGATTGAGGCGTAACTCCATCTTTGACGGTTATATCGGCTTCACCCTTTTTTAAATCGACACTAACAGCTAAAACACCAGGAACTTCCTGAAGCGCTTTTTGTACTCTCGCGACACAATGTTGGCAACTCATGCCTTCGATTTTTAATTTCATTTAAAACACCCCAGAATTTTAAAATATTAGTTTTAAATAATATGGAAAATTTATTTAAAAATTAGTATTTAATCGGAAACGATCCATCATTTGTTGGAAAATTGGTTGATAAACTTGGTACCTATTAGATTCTGCAGTGAAGGTTAAAATATATCCTTTATTTCCTTGAACCAAATAAACTTGTGAAAAAGTCAGGTTTTTTCCGCTTTGAGAACGACTATAAATTAGTATTTTGCTGGGAACACCCGAAACAAAACCATCATAATTCCCTAAAAATTGGATATCGGGGAAAGCTTTTAATTGATTGATATTCCATTGGTAATAATCAGCTAATTGAACTGGGGATTGATAGGTTTCAACAATAACATTTAGATTTTCACGAAAACTATCATTTTGACTGTCTGTTGGGGCAAGGAAGCCATTGATAATCTGGTTTTGATAATTCTGGGTAACCGGTTCCCAATTGGAAGGATAACTAACAAAAAATCTATGTGAAGAATCCTCAAAAATTTTAAAATCCACAGCTGATAATTGAGCCAAAGAAATTGGATTAGGTCTTTTATTATTAATAATATCTATCACTCTTTGACTGGGAATAGCAAAATTAAGATTTTCTCCGTGAAAATAGACATAAAAAGCAATAGCGATTACTTCACCCTGCATATTCATCACTGGACTCCCGCTGGAACCAGGAGAAACCGGAGCGGTTATTTGTATGACTTCTCCATTTGAGTATTCGGGAATATTTCTTATTGCAGCAATAATTCCATCCGATACGCTAAACTCAAGAGCTAAAGGATTTCCCATGACCAATACCCTTTCACCAATTTCAGGGGTTGAATGAGAAATTGGAAGACCTTGAACTGAATCATTTCGGATATCTACTGAAAGTAAAGCCAAGTCACTTTCTTTGCTTCCACCTAGAGCCTCTTTTACTAAATAGGAATTACCTTCAAAGGTTTTTACCACGGCACTATGAGCACTTTCAATAACGTGCCAATTGGTGATGACATCTCCTTGGTTATTTATAAAGAAGCCACTTCCTTGCATTAAGCTTTGACCTTGATTATTAAATGTATAGATAGCCACAATCGTAGGTTTTACTTTTTTTACCAGAGAAACTAGATCGGCTTGGGAAAAGGATATGTTTGATAAAATGAACAAGACAATTAAAATTAATACTATTCGGAACAAATATTTTTTCACAATTTCACCCTCCTATGTCCCATGAATGAATACTTATAATTCTATTATAGAGGATTGATTTGTGAATTGCTCATTTGTAATACGGGTTTGCTTATGATATTCTCAAATGTTATCTAAATATAAAATATTTTATCTAAAGAGTCATCGAAACATAAGGAAGATATGGAATTTCTTTTTATTAATTCAGATAGGTAAATTTATCCTTTAAAATTATTCCAATACCGAACTTGTTACCCCCAATGAGGTGATGATCAATCATGACATATCGAGGATTTAGC
>NZ_DAOLQM010000229.1:0-3662 GCF_035418125.1 Atribacter sp.
TATTTATTTTTAATTTCGAACCATGGATCAGGAAGAATTGCCTTTCGGCTGACCACAATCCTTTGCTCTTCAGGTTGAAATTCAATAATTTTAACTGGCAAAGCTTGACCTTTTTTCAGTAACTGACCTGGATGTTTAACCGGCTCCCAATTTAATTCTGAAAGAGGCAATAAGGCTTCAACATCAGGCATCAACTCAATAAAAGCTCCAAAATTCATTAATCTTTGAACATGCCCTTCAACTATATCTCCAATCTTCCAAAGGTTTGAGCTTGTTTCCATGGATTTTCTTTCAGCTGCTTTATACTTAAGGTAATTTGACGATTTTCAGGATCTACCTCGATAATGCGGGCATCAACTAATTGGTTTCGTCGTAAGATTTCACTTACACGATTCACTCGTTTCCACGATAATTCTTCAATGGGTATCTTTCCCTCAATTCCATCATCAATTTCAACAATAGCACCTTTCGGGTTAATACGTTCAACTCGCACCCGAGCAACATTCCCAACTGGGTAATTTTCATTCACTGAAAGCCATGGATCAGGATGAATTTGTTTTAAGCCAAGGGATAAACGTTTTTTTTCTTTATCAATATCGAGAATTCGAGCATCAACCATATCCCCTATTTTAACTGCTTCTTGCGGATGTTTAACATATCCCCAGGATATATCAGAAATATGAACCAGACCCTCAACTCCCTCTTCAGTTTCGACGAATACTCCAAAATCTTTTATGGATATGACTTTGCCTTGGACGACATCACCGACTTTTATTTTTTCTTCAATGTTTTCCCATGGATCAGGTTTAAGGCGCTTCATGCTTAAGGATATTTCTTCCTTAACCGGGTCCCAGCCTATCACTCGAATATCTATTTCATCACCTTTGTTGAATATATCTTCTAACTTACCGATTCTTCCCCAGGATATCTCTGAAATATGCAACAATCCATCGATGCCACCTAAATCAATAAAAGCTCCAAAACTGGTAATATTTTTAACAATCCCTTTCCTGATTTGACCAATTTCAAGGGTAGCAATGGTTTCTTGCTTCTTTTTTAAATCCTCTTCTTCAAGGATGACCTTATGCGATACTACTACATTCCGAGTTCTTCGATCGGCCTCAATCACTTTTACTGTTAAAGTTTTATCAAGATATTCATCTAAATTTTGAGGAACCTTATCAACACAGGACGCAGGAAGGAAGGCATTCACACCAATATTAACGGTTAACCCCCCTTTTACCTTTTTCAGTACTTTTGCTATTAGGGGTTTCCCGCTATTCATGCTCTCTTCAATGTCAATCCAAGCCCCTCGATATCGGGCTTTTTCACGAGACAACCAAACATAGCCTTGATCATCAAACCGGTTGACGACTACCCAGATTTCTTCTCCTTCTTCGGTGTCGTTAAGGATTTCCCCTTCACCATCAGTGAGCTTTTCTTTAAAAGGAAGAATCCCTTCTGCCTTATAATTAATATTGACAAAATAACCCTCTTCTCCCTTTTTGATAACCTTTCCCTTAATCAGCTCACCGGGTCTGATTGGCCGGATGTTTTCGATGTCCTCGTGCAGCATCTCAAGGTTTTTGTTTTCTTCCACAGTGAAACACTCCTTCCTCCGGGTTTCCTTCTATCACGAATTATAGCCCCACATTGTGGTGTGCCATTTGCTTTGATCCTTGCCCTCAAAAATAGTGGGTGCCCTCTCCAGCAAACCACAATTTGCTGGAAGATTGACTCCCAGGGAAAGGATGTTGGGTCAAAGCCAACTATGGCATCACCTGCATAGCAGGGCTACAAACCCAAATCACCTTTTTGCTAAATAATAACATAACCTGTATAGCATTTCAAATTGAATTCCGTATTATGAATCTTCCTTTATTGCCTTAGACTCTTTCTTTTCCCTCAATTGTATTCCTAATACCATAAGCTGGTCATTGGAAACCGGCGATGGAGCACCCGACATAAGACAGGTCCCCTTCTGGGTTTTGGGAAACGCCATAGTTTCACGAATGGAACTTTCACCACTCATGAGCATCATTATACGATCCAATCCCAAAGCTATGCCTCCATGAGGGGGACAACCATATTGGAGGGCTTCAATAAAATAACCGAATTTCTGCTGAATTTCTCCCTCACTTAAGTTGAGCAATTGAAATATTTTCTCCTGCAAATCGGACCGGTGGATTCTGATACTTCCTCCACCTATTTCAAAACCATTGAGAACAATATCATAGGCTTGAGCTTTTACCTGGCTGGGATCGATATTTAATTGATCTAACTGGTCCAAACGAGGAGCTGTAAAAGGATGATGCATCGAATCCCATCGGTTTTCTTCAGCATTCCATTCAAAAAGCGGAAAATCAAGGATCCAACAAAACTTAAATTGATTTTGTATGAGGTTGAGTTCTTCACCCAAATTTATTCGCAGGTTGCCCAAAAAAGTAAGAACCTTTGGTCGTTCACCCCAGGCCATGAGCAAAAGCGAGTCTTCTTGAAATGGATATTTCTCAATAATTTTGCTCCAGGCTTGCTCAGAAATTTTATTTTTTAAAGGTGAGGTCCCTTCTTCTTTAGCGAACTTTATATAGGAGAGAGAAACTCCGGCGTTTTTAGCCATTTGAGAGAGAAGGTCAGCTTTTTTTCTAGAGAAACCTTTCCATTCCTGAAGAAACAATCCATTCCAGGAATCACTTTTTGATCCAACTTCAATTTTATCTTCCAACAGCAACGAAAGATCATCAATGGTACAGGAAATCCTAAGGTCTGGTTTATCGCAACCATAACAATTCATCGCTTCATCATAGCTCATTCGGGGAAAGGGGGTTTCTAATTGTATTCCTAACACTTCATAAAATAGCTTTTTCATCATGGTTTCAATTAACTCAAAAATATCTTCCCGCTCAACGAAGGACATTTCTATGTCCACCTGAGAAAACTCTGGCTGCCGATCAGCACGAAGGTCTTCATCGCGGAAGCATTTAGCAATTTGAAAATACCGATCATAACCAGCTATCATTAAAATTTGTTTAAAAAGTTGCGGTGATTGGGGAAGCGCATAAAAGTTTCCTTCACTCAAACGACTGGGTACCAAAAAATCACGAGCTCCCTCAGGAGTGCTCTTGGTTAAGAATGGGGTCTCGACTTCAATAAACTGCCGTTCAGAAAGATAGCGGCGGACTGATTGACAAACCTGATGGCGAAGGATCAGATTTTTTTGCATTCTTGTCCTACGAAGATCTAAATATCGATAGTGCAGCCTTAAACTTTCATCGGTTTCATTTTTCTCTTCAATTTCAAAAGGAAGAGGTTTCGATTCGGAAAGAATTTTAACTTCAGAAACGGCTACTTCAATTTCTCCGGTGGGTAACTTCAGATTTGCCAAACCTTCAGGCCGAGCTCGAACTATTCCTTTTACTTGGAGAACAAACTCACTTTTTACAGCATTGGCACTTTGGTAAATCTCTGGTTGATTGGAATTAATAACCAGTTGAGTTAAACCCCACCGGTCCCGAAGGTCTATAAAGATAACCCCACCGTGGTCCCGACGGCGGTTAACCCATCCAGCCAGAAGAACTTCTTCCCCAATATCTTCCTTACGTAATGCCCCACAATTATGTGTTCTTAACATTTTGGTATGCCTCCAGCAAATCACCAATTAG
>NZ_DAOLQM010000230.1:0-3660 GCF_035418125.1 Atribacter sp.
TTTATTGCGTTCGTTTAATGTAGCGACATGCCATGGCATGTCGAATCTTGGTTTATATCCCCATCTGGTGCTACGAGGCAGCATGAGTGTCTATCCTGAAACAGAGATTGGAAACAAAATAATCACAGGAAAATCGCCAGATTAATGGAATGAAGAATTCGTGTTTTAACCTTCATTAAGCGATATAATAAAGATATTGGTTTTTCATAATATCAATAATTTCTTAAGGCAGGGGTTTACAATGAATAAAAAATATTTATTCACTTTTCTTATCGTATGGATAATTTTTGTATTGGTTTTTTCTGCTGATGCTGAACAATATGACCAAGAACGGCAGCTTATGGTTGAGAAGCAGATCAAACAACGAGGGGTTGTTGACCCGCAGCTCCTCGATGCAATGTTAAAAGTACCTCGTCATCTCTTTGTTCCAGAAAATTTGGTTTCCTTAGCCTATAACGATACACCGCTCCCAATTGGATATGGTCAGACCATTTCCCAGCCCTATATCGTCGCATTGATGACCGATAGCTTAAAGGTCGAAGAAGGATTCAAAGTTTTAGAAATCGGAACTGGTTCTGGGTATCAAGCAGCCGTGTTAGCTGAAATTGGCTGTCAAGTTTTTACTGTTGAAGTCATCAAAATTTTAGCAGACACTGCTCAGGAAAGATTAAAGAGTCTTGGTTATCCGGAAATAAATGTCCGGTGGGGCGATGGGTATTTTGGCTGGAAAGAAGAAGCTCCTTTTGATTCAATCATCGTTACCTGTGCCATAGATCACGTTCCGCCTCCCTTGATTGAGCAACTCAAAGAGGGAGGAAAAATGGTTATTCCCGTCGGCCCACCATACAGCTTACAAACTCTATGGCTTTTCACCAAAGAAAAGGATCAATTGACGTCGGAAAATTTAGGAGGAGTTATTTTCGTCCCACTCCTTCGTGAAGTTCGAGAAGAGTAGAAAACATTTACTAGACCATCTTTCCACATTTGTCTAAGGAATGGGATGGAGCGATTTATTTAAAAAATGTACAATCACCCAGAAACCACCATATAGCGGAATAGATAAGAAATAAGGGAAATGAATTCCGTATTCAATAGCAGTAAAATGAGAAAGTAGAGATGCGACAACCGACATAAAACCATTCCAGGCAAAAACCACCTGAAAAAAATCTGGGTTTCTTTGGTGAGTCAGTCTCGATAAAATCGGAAACGGCATTCCGGCTGTAAAGGCTAATAAAGAGAAGGGTAGCAAAACAACCAATAAACTCAAGATACCGGGCAATTCCAATAACCAGCTACGAAGATAATTTATATATAGGAAAAATCCTAAAATTATTAAGGGGTGGACAAAAACCATCTTGAGAAAAAATCGATTTGACCGAATTTTCTCTACATACCAACTTCCTAATCCAGAAAAAACCAATAAAATAGTGAGAACTAAAGCAAACGTATAAATAGGAAATCCAATGATCATTTCTAACTGAACAATAACCGGTATCTCGATGAGCATATAGCCTATGCCGGTTATAATTGCCGCTAATTCAAGTTCCTTGCCTCCGGCAAAATGCAGTTTTTTTCTTCCCATAAAAGCCCGTCCGGGAATGAGAATAAAGAGGAGAGAAAGAGCAGTTATAACCAGGAAAATAAAAAGAACCAATAAAAAACCTGCTCCTCCAAAGGGAAGCCAGCGTTTCCCCAAGTTATAGAGGGTTTCCTTGAATTGGTTCCATTGGAAAAAATGAAAAAAGTAAGGTTTATTGTCACGAGGGGCTTTGACATTATAAAAAGATTTCTGAAGGGTTTCTTTTGGATCCTGAAAATAGTCCATAACTATCCGATAGTTTAATTTCTGAGTTTGAAATACTTTTTCAACTTCCTCTTCATCGATATCCGGATAATAAATAAAGTCAAAACCATAGACCGAAACATCTTGGCGAATTTTTTCAATTTCCATCTGGTCAAAAATTTGAATGGATATAATCATTTGAGCAAAATCTAAGTTTTTAATTATAATCAGCCGATTCTGAAGTAATTTTGGATCCCCCCAAACTTGAGAAACCAAATCCATCAGCTTCAACAGAACCATGGGGGGAGTTTGAGGAAAAAAAGATATGACTAACTTCCCATCATCGTTTAAATGATTCACGACCGAACGAATTCCTTCGATAGTAAAAAGATAATTTTCTTTCATTGAGAACGCTCCGGGGAAAATTTCTCCGTTACCGACGGGAATCTGGAGAAAAATCAGATCGTAGTGAGATTGAGTTTGGCTGAGATATTTTCTTGGAAAAGCAACTTCAATTTCATAAGGAATTGAAGGGCGAAGGTTTTTTAAAAATTCCCGATAAAGTGGTGATGAGGTAACGATAGTTCCGGAAACACTGGAATAATACATAGCATACATTTCATATCCCCAATCACATTCAATACCGAGCACCTCATCAGGTTTAAAAACTCGCAAGGGAAGAGCAAAGAGGGTGTTATAAATGAATTCCTCGCTTGGTTGATGAGGAAAAATTACCTGGTGGGTATAATCAGTTATGAGCGAGTAGGATGAGGGAGGAACATCTCGATAACGCATGCTTAACCCCGTTGCGGCTCTTGAATAGGGGGTGAAAAAAACCTCTAAATGTTGAGAGGGATTTCGATAGGTTGATAAAAGTTGGTTATCCGGGATCAGTCTTAATTGACGAGTGGGGCTATAGTCAGAAATTTTTAATGTCAATGGTAAAAAAAACAGAATGATGATTATTAAAATAAATATAAAAAAGAGTTTTTTTTGTTTCCAAAGATTTAGACATCCAATACCCATGATAGTAACTAAACTTTGGATCTCATTAAAAAACATAAGCAAAACAACACCGATTATAACTCCAGCCGCCGATCCAAGAAGATTCATGGAATAAAACCGAGGGAAATGGTCGGGATATTCATCAAAAAGGTGGATCTGATAAAGGCCGTGGTAAAAAAACGGGATTGAGGTAATAATAATAAGTAAAATAAAATTGATTTTATAGATGGAATAGGTCCAGAATTCATAAACATCCATAGGCAAAAAAACTAATCCAACCAACACAGCTGCCACTCCAAAGATAAAACAGAGAGGAATCAAAGGTTTCATTGAAAGCGGATAAAAGCGGAAAAGAGCTCCAGAAGCACCATAACCCAATAAAGCCAGCGATATAATAAGCGAGACAAAGTGAAAACCAGCCAAAAAAGCAAACCAACGAAAGAGAACCATTTCAACTGCCAAAGAACATAGTGAAATTATAAAAAGCTGGAAAGATTTGGTGGTTTCCCCTCTCATTTTCATTCAATCCCAGACTGTTTTTCTAATTGTATCATAGATAGAAATGGGTTTAATATTGATGGGGTATTAAAGAAATTAATCCTTTCTTTAAGGAAAAGTATTTTTTAAAAACCTTCATTCTACTAAGTAACGCCAGATGAGGATGAAAATACCTATCTTAATCCGTCATTGTGAGGAGACCAACCGTTCTAGGGTTGGTCGACGTGGCAATCGCTGCCACCCAGTTTGTCATTCTGAGGAGTCCGGTGTCTTCTGCCGGACGACGTGAGAATCTCATCCTTTTAAATCTTTCCAAAATTAAAACATGAAAGATGAGATCCTCACGCCCTTACAAAGCGAGGGCTCAGGATGAC
>NZ_DAOLQM010000231.1:0-3650 GCF_035418125.1 Atribacter sp.
CTACCCCTCTGACCTTTGAAAGGTACACCGGCAACTGGCAAGGATGCTTTGAAGGTTGGCTGATCACCCCCCAAAATGCCAAGGCTGTGCTCAAACCAATGCGCCAGACTCTTCCTGGATTACAGAATTTCTATATGTGCGGTCAATGGATAGAGCCCGGAGGGGGATTGCCCAGCGCAGTAATGTCGGCGAGACGTTTGATTCAGACCATATGCAAAGAAGATAAAGAAAAGTTCCATACCACGGTTAGAGATTCTGAGATATCAAAAGAATGAAATTGAAAACAATGAGTAAAAAAAAGGACTTTTAAAACTTTTCAATTTTTTTAAACGAATGAACAGCCACTTACGTATAATAATGAAAAGATTAATGTCATAAGAGTGTAGAATAGTTGTTCCTAAAATCGGTTTTTTAATTACTTGGTAAAGACAGCCCAAATTTTGGACGATTGGAGGAAGTATGATGAAAAAACTTTTTCTTTTAATAATGGCTCTCTGTATAGTGGTACCATTGGCAGTAACTGGATGTATGCCAACTCCTCCCACCCCAACTCCCACACCAACTCCGGGAATGGAGAAGGATTTTACTCTGTTGGATTTAAATGGTCGTTCCTTTACCCTGAGTGACCACTTAGGAAAACCTATTGTTCTTTGCTTTTTTATGTCCAATTGTCCAGCCTGCAAAAGTGAAGTCCCTCACTTGAATTCAGTTCATCAAAAATACGTTGACAGTGAAGAGCTGATGGTGATCGGGATTGGTATCCGGGCTGGTATTGCTGAATTTGTGCAATCTCAGGGGGTTCAATACCTGGTTCTTCAGGATGATGAAAATGAAACAGTTTCAGATCTTTATGGCGTATGGAGTGTCCCTCATAATGTTTTTATTAACCGTCAGGGGAAAATCACTCGTCAAATTGCTCAATCTCTTTCGGAGAGCGAGCTGGAACAATATATCGATGAAATTTTATAGTAAGTTTGACCGTTTAAATAAAATGAAAAGCCCAGGAGTCTTTTGCTCATTTTTATGATGAGCGCCTGGGCTTTCCTCTTTATAGAATCTCAAAAAGATTGATTACAGTAAGTTTTCTTTACATTAAATCTTGCGAAGTCACCTTGATAATTTCTTCAATATACTTTTTTAAGGCTGGTGGAACTCCAGGAAGGTCAACATTCAAAAATCCTCTGGTTATCAAAGATAGAGCTTCTTCTTTGCTAAGGCCTCGTGAACGTAAGTAATTAATTGCTTCTTCTTCTATAGGTCCAACCGCTGCTTCATGAGATAAACGACTTTTAGGAGCACCGTAAACTTCAAGTTCCGGTACCGAAATAATCTCTGAATCGTGGGAAAAAAGAATCCCTTTACATTCCAAGTGAGCCTGAGCTTCATCGTGATAAGAGACTAGTTTCCCGCGGGCATACACCTTTGATTGATCGGCGGCACAAACTCGAGAAACCGAATTCCCACGGCATCCTCGGCTTTTCATGATTAGGTTGGAGCCAACATCGATAATCGATGACTCTTTCCCAAAAATGATGCTTTGGAAGTTGGCATTGGCATTTTCTCCCTTTAAAATAGCTTTAGGAAACGTCTGTAGGGAAAGAAGGGGTTTCATAAGCACATAAGTGCTGCTGTAAAAGGAATTATCTTCCATCTCCACTACTGTTCGGGGACGAACATGAAAATTTTCACCCCAATTATGGACCATAGTAAAGGTCAGTTGAGCATTTTTTCCAATATAAAATTCACTGACCCCGATATGCAAACCGTTTTTGTTTCCTTTTACCGATGCGCATCCCGTATTGATGTTGGCTTGAGCTCCCTCTTCGAGGATGATTAAATTGTGAACGCTTTGTACACTGGCTTCTTCTGACATTAACAAACAAGCTTGAAGGGGAACATTAATCTGCTGATGAGCAAAAATTCGGATAAAATACCCTTCGGTTTGGCATAGTTCGGTATAGGCAGTATATTTATCAAAATCAACTGGGATAAGATTCCAGTAATAATTCCTTACTTCAGGATATTTTTCAATTGCCTGGCTAATGCTCATGATTTCCAACTTTCCCTGAAAAGCCTTTTGTATCCTTTCAAAGACAGCTGAACGATCAACTTGAACATAGGTTGCGGCATTTCCGGAATCCAGCAAATCAATGCCTGCATATAAGGCAGCCTCTTTCATTGATCGGGAAATGCTTTCGATACTATCGACCCTTTCATGGGGAGAGCATACCGAAAATTCGCTCAGATCAATATCCGGACCTAATGCCGCTTTTTTGTTATAAGCTGCTTCTGCTCTTTGTTTGATATTTTGAAAATATTCATCATTGGTCATCGTTCACACCTCGCACAGGCTTCATAACCATGGAGTTTAATGTCAGAGAAAATATCTCGGGGATTCCCTTGACAAATTATTCTTCCATTCATTAAAACATGCCCCATTTCAGCATTTAAATAGTCTAAAATAAAACCGGTATGGGTAATAATTAATCCAGATCGTTTTTTAGTTTTAACTAATTGCCGTTCAAAAAGTTCTTGGAGGGCGTTTCCTACCAGAGATATATTATCAAGGTCAACTCCTGATTCGGGCTCGTCGATCATAGAAAAAATCGGACGATGCAAAAGAAGTTGAAAAAGCTCGGCTCGTTTGGCTTCTCCTCCAGAAAATCCTTGACCGATACTTCGGCTTAAAAGAGAACCACAATTTAATTTTTTCGAAACCTCATCAACGGATAGAGAATTTTTATGTTTTTCAATAATTAAGTTCCCGAGAGTTTGAAGTTGGACCCCTGGTATTGTCGGCATTTTTTGGAATGCCATTCCTATCCCCAGTTGGGAACGTTCCTCAACACTCAGAGAAGTTATGTCTTTTCCCTGAAAAATTATCCGCCCATCTAAAATAGTATATCCTGGCATCCCCATGATAGCCATCAATAAAGTTGTTTTTCCAGCTCCATTCGGACCGAGTAAGATATGAATTTCACCTTCACCAATGGTAAGATTCACGTCTTTCAAAATGACCTCGTTACCTACCTCAACTTTTAAATGTTCAATCTGAAGCATAATTTCACCTGCATTCTCCAAAAGTCTCTTTTTTTCATTATATCATGGAACCGGATCCTAACTCTTTTCGAAATCAATCATCTGAAATTCTTAGTTCAAAGACATTAAATTCTCCAAGTGCAAAAGTGCAGATATTTTTGCCATTCTGAATCCAGTTGAGGATAGAGGTAAAATTAGGACCATTACTAATAACCGGTTGGAATTTATGGGTTGAAAAAATTGTAGAAATTCACTTTTATCATAAAAAAGAGCTTCATAAAGATCTATTGAAGTAACTTTATGTTATTGATATTGCTCTCGCAATATGGGAAAATAGAAAAAAGCTTGACTTCTTAGGTTAATTCTAAAGCCGCTTCGTCATAATAAAAGATTGAACTCCAATAAATCTATCCTGAAAATACTATCAAATGAATTCCCCCATTGAGGGGGGATGCAGGGGGGGTGTGCCTTTCATCAGTCATCCTGAGGCTTCGTATTTTGAAGCCGTGAGGATCTCATCTGATGCCGATAGTGTCATCCTGAGGCTTCGTATTCAGAAGCCGTGAGGATCTCATCTTTTTAGGTTTTTTATTCTTCATAAATACTTTAAA
>NZ_DAOLQM010000232.1:0-3611 GCF_035418125.1 Atribacter sp.
ATATCGCCGTCCAAGAAAACCCTCAACTGCGCCATATGTGTTTAGTGGGAATGAACGTGGATATGATGATCCGCTGCATTGGACGGGTGAATTATCCAGTTTTAAAAGAATTAGAAGATAAACTTGCCGAAAAAACCCGAAAAGCTAAAAAGGTAAGGATGACTACACCTGCCGGTGAGGATGTCTCCTTCGAAAACGACTCTAACCATCCCGTCAATTGTGAGCTGGGATATGCCGATACCCCAGGTTCGCATATGATGTCAGGTCAAGTCGCCTGGACCCCAAACCTGGAAACAATCAATGGCGTAATTGTATTTGATGGATCGGTGGTTCCACCTTTAGGTTTACTCAAACAACCGATTCACTTACATATCGAAAAGGGAGTTATTGTGAAAGTGGAAGGTGGAAGTCAAGCTGCGGATTATGAGGCTTGGATGAAAAGCTTCAATCACCCCCGCATGCTGAGATTAGCTCATGTCTGCTATGGTTTTAATCCGGGGGCTAAATTAACCGGTGACATATTAGAAGATGAACGAGTTTGGGGTTGTACTGAATGGGGTGTAGGCAACATTGGAGCCATCTTGCTTCCACCTGATGGGATTCCGGCACCTTCACATTCTGATGGAATCTGCCTTAATACCTCAGTATGGTTAGATAGAACACTCATTATTGACAAAGGACAGATCATTGACCCTGAATTGAAACTTTTAGCTCAAAAACTTGGCAAAAGCTGAGGTGAGGCGAAATATGAATCTAACTCCTCTTATGAAAGCTGCCATGATAGCCGTCCGTGACTGCATGGGCGCTCAACCAGGTGAAAACGCTCTCGTT
The DNA here is from genome assembly GCF_035418125.1 of Atribacter sp. Classification (NCBI taxonomy): domain Bacteria; kingdom Pseudomonadati; phylum Atribacterota; class Atribacteria; order Atribacterales; family Atribacteraceae; genus Atribacter; species Atribacter sp. Next base: position 832 of record NZ_DAOLQM010000232.1, read on the forward strand.
GTTACCGATACTGGAAAATTAGCTATCGCTGAAAGTTTTCTGTATGCTTTTCATTCCTTAGGGATAGATGCTACTTTGATGGTCATGACTCCTCGAGACCATCACGCCCAAGAGCCGCCCCCTGAAGTACGAGCAGCTATGCTTTCCAGTGCTGTTGCCCTTCTGATTACTACGAAAAGCTTAACTCACACCCATGCCCGAGTTGATGCAACCAATCAGGGAGTTCGGATTGCCAGTTTGCCAGGGATTACCGAAGATATCATGACCGTTGGAGCCATGACTGCCGATTATCAAAAAGTATCTGAATTGAGTTGGAAATTGACCAAACTGATGGAATCAACTCAGAAAGTCGAAATAACCACTGAATTGGGAACCCACCTGATGATGAGTTTAATAGGAAGGAAGCCTGGTCTTCCTCCTGATGATGGAATCTATCGGGAAAAAGGTCGTTGGGGAAATTTACCCGCTGGAGAAGCCTATATTGCACCGGTTGAAGAATCGGTCAATGGGGTAGTGATAGTTGATGGCTCTCAATCACCATTAGGATTATTATCAGCCCCGATTCGGATAACCATTCAGGATGGCAGAGCCATCAAGTTCGAGGGGGGAGCAGAAGCTGCCCAATTTGAGCGACATCTTCAATCTTTAGATGATCCCAACGCTTACTGGGTCGCCGAGCTCGGTATTGGAACCAATGAAAAAGCTCGAGTAACCGGGAATATTTTAGAAGACGAAAAAGCTTTCCGAACCATTCATATTGCTTTTGGTATGAACACCGATATGGGTGGAAAGATCGAATCGAAAACTCACGATGATGGTATCGTCACCAATCCAACAGTTAAGTTTGATGGAAAAACCATCTTGGATCATGGAAATTTCGTGATATAGAAAGATAATGGTTGAGAAATCTGGTATATTAAGGTATCCTTGAAAATATTTTAATTTAAATTCTTTGGGAGGGAATTGAATGAAAAATCGTTATTCTATTTGGATTTTATCTGTGGTTTTATGTTTTTTTGTTTTTTCAGGAGTTGCAATGGCTGCTTCAGCGTCTGAAAAAACCGTTCGTCTGACCAATGCTTGGCCTTGTTATATTGATCCAGCTATTGCTGCTGACTTTGCCAGCTCGGTTTCAGTAGCAAATTTATATGACACTTTAGTATTTCCAACTCATGATGGAGAAGTCATTCCGCATTTGGCTGAATCATGGACAATCTCTGAAGATGGCTTAACCTATGTCTTCAAACTACGTTCCGGAGTAAAGTTTCACGATGGTAGCGATCTAAAAGCCGAAGATGTGAAATTTTCTATGGACCGGTTGCTGGCAATTGGACAAGGTTATAGTTATATTTTTAAACCGGTTATCGATAGCGTCGAAGCCAATGATGATTATACGGTAACCTTTAAACTTAAAAAAACCTTTGGTCCCTTTTTATACTCATTAGTTCGCCTCTATGTTTTAAACAAGGACTTGGTTATGGCAAATATTGAACAAAATGATGAATACGGTGATTTAGGAGATTACGGGAAAAGATGGCTTCTCACCAACGATGCTGGGTCTGGTCCTTATCAGGTTCAAGAAATGAAGTTAGAAGAATACCTTCATGCGGTTCGTTTTGCCGACTATTGGAAACCTTTTGATCCCAATGCCCCAGATTCATTCAGAAATATTGGAACCACCGAAACAGCAACCGTTCGAACTCTGATCCAAAAAAGAGAATTGGAAATATCAGATTTCCGACAACCGGCGGAATTTTACGACAATGTTTCTAAAGTTGACGGTATTAATGTAGCCAAGCTTTTCGGTGGCAGCACTCTCTTTACCATGATGCATACCAAAAAAGCTCCGACTGATGATGTACACTTCAGAAAAGCACTTGCTTATTCAATAGACTATGATGCAGTTGCCAACCACATTTTCCCCGGTTCACACCAGTGTCAAGGACCGGTTTCTTTTATTCTTCCTGGCCATAATCCTAATGTTTTCCAATACAAACGTGATCTGGAAAAGGCCAAGGAAGAATTAGCTCTTTCCCCCTATGCCGATAAACTCGATGAATACCCGGTTGACCTTATATGGTGTGCTGAAGTTCCCGATGAAGAAAAGGTCGCTCTACTCATTCAAGCCAACGCAGCTGATATTGGAATCCAAGTTAATGTTATAAAAAATCCTTGGATGAAAATCATTGAAGAAGTAGCCACTCCAGAGACCACCGCATCTATGTACCTTATCTTTGTTTCACCTCATTATGCCGAAGCCGGATCAATGATCCAATCAAAATACCATTCTTCTTCCGCCGGAACTTGGGAACAATCCGAATGGCTTCAAGACGAACAGCTGGATAGTATGATTGAAGATGCCATTGATACCATCGACAAAGATGCCCGCTTTGAAAAGTACGGTAAAATTCAAGAATACATCGTTGACCTGTGTCCTTCTCTTTTCTTGATTGACCAACCAGAAAATTACGCCTTTCAAGATGCCTATATAGACTGGATTCCTGCTGATCGGGCTGAAAGAGGTGAAAAAGTCAATCCGGTTATGGGTTATAATCAATATATGCCTGAAATCAAGGTATATCCAGAAAAACGTGACGAATTAGTGAAGTAAGGAATAAATCTGAGAGGGATATGAAAGAATTGGAAAAAATCGAATCCCTCTCAATCTCCCTTTGGTCAAAGGGAGAAGAAATAATGAAAAGAGAGATTTTCACGTCCTCAAAATTTACAGGATAGACTTTTATGCCACTTTGGTGGCGCCAGATGAGGATGAAAACCCA
>NZ_DAOLQM010000233.1:0-3581 GCF_035418125.1 Atribacter sp.
TGGCAGAAGATTTATGGCGATTTTACTAATCGAAAATGCTATGAATATTTTCTTGGTTTAGAGAAACCCTGTGAGGATTGTGTTATTCATGAGGTAATGCAAACAAAACAGACGGTCGATTTAGAAAGAACTCTCTTTAAAGAGAATAACCGTGTCATTGAAGTACATACTATTCCATTAAAGGATATATCAGGAAAATGGGTTGTAGCCAAATTTAATATCGACATCACCAAGCAAAAGCGAGCAGAAAAGGCGCTTCGAGAAAGTGAGGAAAAATTTCGCCTCCTGGTGCAGTCAACCGACGATATTATCTTTACCTTAGATGCTCAGCAGCGACATACCAGTGTTTATGGACAATGGTTAGGACAAAGTGGGTTGAGTGAAGATAAGTTTTTGGGGAAAACTGCCGCTGAAATTTTTGGAGAGGAAGCAGCTGAGATTCATACTCAATCCAATCTACTTGCTCTTCGAGGCGAATTTGTTAAATATGAATGGTCAGCAAAATTAGAAGGGAAAGAGCATTTTTACCAAACTTCCCTTTCTCCAATGAAAAATAGCGAGGGAAAAGTATTCGGCTTGGTCGGTATCGGTCGTGATATTACTGCCCTAAAAAAGGCAGAGAAAGCTCAACGTGATATTGAATCACGGTTCCAAAAAGTGGTTGAAGGTGCACCTGATGCAATCTACATAGAAACGAACAGACAATTTAACTATCTCAATCCCGCTTCATGTAAACTATTTGGAGCCAAATCACCAGAAGAACTATTGGGTCAACCGGTAATGGATCGGATTCATCCTTCAGTAAGAGAGCGAGCTAGGCAGCGTATTCATCTTTTAAATGTCGAAAAACAATCGGTTCCCTTAATTGAGCAAATTTACCTTCGTTTGGATGGCAGTGAAGTTCCAGTGGAAGTCACGGCGGTTCCCATTTTCTACCAAGGAAAAGACGGAGCCTTGGCGTTTGCTCGAAATATTACCGAACGGAAAAAAGCCGAGGAAGAACGTTCAAAGCTTGCCAAGCGCATACAGATTTCTGAGAAGATGGAGGTCATTGGAAGTTTAGCTGGTGGAATTGCTCATGATTTCAATAACCTGCTATCGGTAATCACTGGGTATACCGATTTAATTTTATCCAGTGATTGTGAAGATGATTCAATACGTGAAAATTTAACCGAAGTTCGAAAAGCTACCGAAAGGGCAACAGCGCTCACTCAACAATTGCTTACCCTTAGCCGTAAGCAAGTTGTTCATCCTGAGCTTATTCAACTTAATCAAATTATTATCGGGATGGAAAAGATGCTGAAGCAAATTATTGGAGATAAAATTGATCTCATTCAAACCCTTTCTCCCGAACTGGGATTAACCTTGGCCGACCCCAATCAATTGGAGCAGGTGGTTATGAATTTAGTTGTAAATGCCCGTGATGCCATGCCCAATGGAGGAAAGATCATAATTGAAACGGCTAACGTTGAGCTTGATGAAAAATATACAGCTCAGCATGTCGATTTATTCCCCGGACCATATATCATACTAACCATTTCTGATAGTGGAAGCGGTATGGATGAACAAACTAAATTGAGAATCTTCGAACCATTTTTTACTACCAAAACCAAAGGGACCGGCCTCGGACTTTCAACGGTATATGGGATTGTAAAGCAAAATAAAGGGCATATCTGGGTTTACAGTGAACCGGGAGAAGGAACTACTTTTAAAATTTATTTAAAGCGGGAAACTCCTCAAAAAATCATTCATAAACCCACAGTACCAGTGGAGAGCCAAAATCCAAGAGGAACTGAAACCGTTCTGGTTGTGGATGATGAACAATCAGTTCGAAATCTTGTGAAGAAAATTCTAAGTAATGTCGGTTATACAGTATTATCAGCAGCAAGTGGTCTAGAAGCTCTTCAAATATTGAATCAGGATGAAAAACAAGTACAATTGGTGCTTACCGATATCGTTATGCCTGAAATGAGCGGTAATAAATTTTCCGACCATCTTTTAAAGCTTTTTCCTCATATCAAAGTAATCTTTATGTCGGGTTTTGCGGATAGTGCCGTACAAAATAATGAGATTGATAATGATCAGGCAATCTCAATTATCAGTAAACCTTTCAGTACGGCAGATCTTACTCATAAAGTGAGGGAAGTGTTAGACGGTGTTATGCTTTCAAAAATTGAAAAAAAAGAGAAGATAGTATTGACTCATAAAAGCAAGAAGAACGGAGTTATTCTTCAAAAATAATTACCACTTCTTCCGATAAAAATCTATGAAGATTTGCGACAAGCGACATTAGCCGCACGATACGATGATTTAGTTCAAATTATTGAGAAGATCCATTCCATAGATATTAATTTAGCCGAAATACTTTATCAATTAGCTGATGAATATAATTACGATGGAATTTTAGATTTTATCGATGATAAAGGAGTGGGAGAAAAACAATATGATTGAAATGAGTACTGGAAATGTGCTGGTGGTTGATGATGCCCACGATAATCTTCGACTACTCAGCACCCTCTTAAAAAGGGGCGGGCTGGTGCCAAGACCAGTTGATAGCGGCAAAAAAGCTCTTGAAGCGGCAGTTGTTGATCCACCAGATTTAGTTCTTTTAGACATCCAGATGCCAGAAATGTCGGGGTTTGAGGTATGCCAAAGATTTATGCAAGATGAACGGCTCCAGAATATACCAATTATCTTTATCAGTGGTCGTCAAGGAACTGATGACAAGGTGAAAGCCTTTCAGGCCGGAGGGGTTGATTATGTATCCAAACCCTTCCAAGAACAAGAAGTATTAGCACGGGTTTGGGCTCATATACACCTCAAAAAGCTTCGAGAAGAGTTACTGTATCATAACAAACAGCTGGAAGAAAAAGTAGCAAAACAGGTTGAAGTCATTACCGCATCTCAAATGGCAACCATTTTTGCCTTGGCAAAATTGGCTGAATCACGGGATAAAGGAACTGGTCAACACTTTGAGAGAGTCCGCATTTTTAGTAAAAAACTAGCTCTTCAAATGAGAAACATGGGATTATATAAAGATATTTTAACACCGTCTTTTATAGATAACCTTTATCAAGCCGCCTGTCTTCATGACATTGGAAAAGTTGGAGTACCTGATGCAATTCTATTAAAACCAGGAAAAGTAACCCCTGAAGAATATGAAGAAATCAAGAAACACAGCCTTTATGGTGCCGATACTTTAGCTAAGGTTTTAAAACATTTTCCCGAGAATCAATTTCTGCAAATGGGTGTCGAATTGGCTCGATCTCATCACGAGAAATGGGATGGAACCGGTTATCCCGAGGGTCTAGTTGGAAAGGATATACCCTTGAGTGGTCGGATTATTGCTCTGGCTGATTATTATGATGCTCTAACATCCCACCGCTACTATCGGAAAGCTTTTAGCCACGAAGAGACAGCTCGAATGATATATCAAGAAAGTGGAAAACATTTTGACCCTGACGTGGCTGAGGCTTTTCGAGTTCTTGAAAAAGAATTCAGCCAGATTCGTCAGGAAATGCAAGATTAATACAATTCCCGATGTTCTTGCGGTCTATCCTGAAAATATCATCAAATGAATT
>NZ_DAOLQM010000234.1:0-3530 GCF_035418125.1 Atribacter sp.
AACAATGTAACGGTTGAGGTTTTTCAAGGTCTTCTGGTGCAATTTGCTCGTCAAAAAAATTGCCGTATCATTCTGCGCGGTTTGAGAGCAATATCTGATTATGAATATGAAACTCAAATTGCTATTACCAATCGAAAGATATGCCCAGAGATAGAAACTTTTCTTCTCCCCACTAGTACTGAGTATTCCTATTTAAACTCAACTGTTGTTAAAGAAATAGCCCAGTTTGGGGGATGTATTCGAGGATTAGTCCCCGAGGGTGTGGAAAAAAAACTAAGAAAGAAATTCCAAGCTTAGGGCAGGTTGTTTTATTAGAACCTTAGAGAATCTGAGCTTTTATGATAAACTAAAAGGCTTGCCCTTTATTCTATTGATAAAGAGTTGATGTTTTTGTTCAGTGATTAAAAATAATAAACCCAATGGGGGATTGAGAAGGGAGATAAGAATGGAATGAATGTTTTGGAAGAAATCCGTAACCGTGCGAAAAGTCTTAAAAAAACCATAGCGCTTCCCGAATATGACGACGAAAGAGTTCTTCAAGCGGCTGAGATTGCAATCCGAGATCAAGTCGCTGCTATTCAGTTGATCGGCGATCCAGCCATTATCGAACAAAAAACCAAAAGTTTGGGAATTTCTCTTACTGGAGTTGAAATAATCGATCATAAAAAAGACCAACAAAGGGCTGAATATGTTCGATCACTTTATGAATTGCGTAAGGGAAAGGGTCTTACCCCAGAGCAGGCTGAGCAATGGCTGGATAGCAGTATGTATTATGCTTGTATGATGCTGTACCATGATCGCATCGATGGGATTGTATCAGGAGCAGCACTTTCCAGCCCTGATGTGATCCGCCCGGCTTTGCAGATTATTAAAACAGCTCCTGGTGTTAAATTGGCGTCAAGCTGTTTCCTAATGGTTGTTCCTGATTGTCTTTATGGATCAAACGGAGTATTTCTTTACGCTGATTCGGGATTCAATCCCAACCCTGACTCGGAAGAACTCGCCCATATTGCCATCACTACTGCCCGTACTGCAACTCAGCTCTTAGATGTTGAACCAATAGTTGCTATGCTTTCTTTTTCTACTAAAGGAAGTGCCCGGCATGAATTAGTTGATAAGGTTATCGAAGCGACAGCAATTGCTCATTCTTTAAAACCAGAATTGCTTATCGATGGTGAGCTTCAAGGAGATGCTGCTTTGGTTTCCTCGGTGGCCGAGAAGAAAGCTCCTGGAAGCAAGGTGGCAGGAAAAGCGAATGTTCTCATTTTTCCCGATCTCAATGCTGGAAATATTTGTTATAAATTAACCGAGCGTTTGGCTCGAGCAACTGCCATTGGACCAATATTGCAAGGATTGGCAAAACCGGTTAATGACTTGTCACGGGGATGCAAAGCTCAAGACATCGTTGATCAAATTGCCGTAACTGTTTTACAAACACAATTTTAGGTGATTTTTTTCAAAGAAGGTTTTTCAATTATGCAAGGGGAAAGACAGTTATTAATTAAAATTCATCTTTGGAATAAATTTGAAGGAAAATAATTCGAAGAAAAGGGATGATGGAAATTGAATATTTTGGTGGTAAATTGTGGAAGTTCGACGGTTAAATATGAATTGCTCAGCATGAATGATAATACCGATAATCAAGTTATTGCCAAAGGCTTAGTAGAGAGGATTGGCATTCCTGGTTCTCGCCTTGAATATAAAACCAACCATCAAGTGTCCTATTCCAAAGAGAGGGAGGTTCCTAATCACCGTATTGCATTGGAATGGATTATCGAGGTGATGACCGATCCAGAAATTGGGGTTATCAAAGACCCATCAGAAATTGATGCCGTTGGTCATCGGGTTGTCCATGGGGGAGAAAAGTTTACTGCTTCAATTCTTATTGATAATGAAGTTCTGAAAACCATTCGAGCCTGTTCAGAGTTAGCGCCCCTCCATAACCCACCAAATATTTCTGGTATTGAAGCCTGTCAAGCGCTTATGCAAAAAGCTCCACAGATAGCAGTATTTGATACGGCTTTTCATGGAACGATACCTGAATTTGCTTATATCTATGCCATTCCCTATGAATATTATGAGAAATATGGCATCCGTCGTTACGGTTTTCATGGTACCTCGCACCGATATGTGGCAGGAAGGGCAGCTAAGATGATGGGCAAAGATCTTTCCGAACTCCGTTTGATAACCTGTCATATGGGCAGCGGGGTTAGTTTTACCGCCATTAAAAATGGGAAATCAATTGATACTTCGATGGGTTTTACCCCTTTGGAAGGTTTAGTTATGGGAACCCGAACTGGAGATTTGGATCCTTACATCCTTCTCTATTTGATGGAGAAAGAGAACCTTTCGACGAAGGAAATGGATCAGATTTTAAATAAGAAGAGTGGTGTAGTTGGAATATCGGGATTGTCAAGTGATACTCGTGATATTGAAGCTGCAGCTCCAACCAATCATCGTGCCCAACTGACGCTCGATATCATAGCCTATCGAGCCAAAAAATATATTGGAGCCTATTATGCTATTCTTGGAGATTTGGATGGAATAGTTTTCACAGCCGGCATAGGAGAAAACTCGTCTTATATAAGAAAAACCATTTGTGAGGGTCTTGAACCTTTAGGGATATCTATTGATAATGATAAAAATACGATAAAGAGAAAAGAGGCTTTCATCAACTCCGATCAATCCAAGGTTAAATTAATGGTTATCCCAACCAATGAGGAGTTAATGATTGCCCTGGATACCTATCAGTTTGTTCATGATTTGGAGAGATAAGAATGAAAGTTTATATTGGCGATGTAAAGAAAGAGGTGGGATGGACAAGCAAAGAAAGTCTCAGAAAAACTTTTCCACCGCTTTCTTTTGGTAACGAAAAAACCCCCTTTGCTCAGCCGGTTCAGGTAGATTTAATAGTAACTAATTGCGGTTCGGGGTTGTTGCTGGAAGGGCAAATTAAAACAGCTTTAATCCTTCCTTGCTCCCGATGTCTTGAGCCTTTTATCTACAAAGTGGAAGCTCCTCTTAAGCTTGAATTTCGTAATCTTGACCGGATTACACGAGCATCGGATTTTGAAGCAGAAGCCAAAAGTGCTGATGATATGTATTACTATCATGAAGAGGATGCTGTAATTGATATAGAAGGGGGAGTTATCGAAGCTTTATTAGTTCATTTTCCTATGAAGCCGATTTGTTCTGAGGGATGTCAGGGATTATGTCCAATCTGTGGAATAAATCTCAATCAAAATCATTGTGATTGCAAAAAAAATAATATCGATCCACGCCTGGCAGCTTTAAAGAAAATTAAACTTGAAAAGAAAGTTTAAGAAAATCAGTATCACAACCATTTCCCATAGTTTGCAATATAGAATAAAGTATTTTATACTATGTGGCAATCAAAACCTACCCTTATTTAAATTGAATGTTTTTCCAATGGTTGGTAGCTCTTGATTATTGGAAGGGTATTCTATTATAATGAGTTTTCATTTTTTAATATAACAGGGTAAGCCTGGTGTTGCACTCAGCATCAGATG
>NZ_DAOLQM010000235.1:0-3491 GCF_035418125.1 Atribacter sp.
CTCATTTTGTTTTAATCACTTTTCACTTATTTCGGTATTTTCAGGATAGACCCTAATGCCATTTTTTATGGTACCAGATAGGAATGAAAACCCGAGTTTCGACATGCCATGGCATGTCGCTATATTAATTAAAGCATGGGCATAATACATTGCGCCACTACAAATTTTTAAAATCTTTGGTAGGGGCTTGATTTATCATGCCCATGAGTTTTTAAGATAGATAGTCAAAATTACTTTTATATATTTTGATGCTTTCAATTTTTTATTTACTTGGGCCTAAGTCTTTCGGTTCCACTGGGAGGACTAAGGTTCCTGCAGCTTCTTTTTTATAAGCATCTTCCATTATACTTTTGGTTGCGGTCGCACCAAATCGAACTCCACCCACCGCTCGAACTGCTAATGCCCCCTCTAAGGTTCGTACTCCACCAGCGGCTTTGACTTGAATGCTGGGATTTACCGATTTTCGCATCAGTTTTAAATCTTCAATGGTTGCTCCACCTGGTGCAAACCCAGTGGAAGTTTTAACAAAGTCAGCACCAGCTTTTTCGCAAATTTTACAGGCTAATTCTTTTAACTCGTCGGTAAGATAATAATTTTCTAAAATTACCTTGACAATAACTCCCTTTTGGTGGGCAATATCTACTACCGCTTTAATGTCTTGCTCGACATAATCAAACTCTCGGGATAAAAGCCGTCCGATGTTTAACACCATATCCAGCTCTACCGCCCCATCTTCCATGGCTTTCACTGCCTCAAATGCTTTTACTTCAGTCCGGTGAGCACCATGGGGAAATCCTATGACAGTTGTAACTAATACATCACTTCCTTTTAAAACTTCTGCGGCCACTTGAACATCACAGGGTTTTACACAGACCGAAACCACATCGTACTCTTTGGCTAATCGACATCCTTCAATAACTTCTTGTCGAGTAAGCTGAGGCCTAAGAAGTGAGTGATCTATCATTTTAGCAATATCTTTGGCTGTTACCTTTTCTGGTTGTCCAGTTTTCATGAATGAGCCTCCTTCTCTTCGATTTATTATAAATGATTTTTATTAATTTTAATTTCTTTAAATTTTCAATATTGTACTTATGTTTTTTATTCATCAACATTATAAGCTTTTAACTCCCTTACTACAAAGTTTCTAAGATATAATGAAAACAACACAATAATTATAATTTTATTCACGAAATCCAATGTTTACCAATAATCTTTTTTCGTTTAGAATGGTAATTCGGAGGTGTCACAATCAATGGCTGAAAACCTTAATCCATCATTAGATGATATTAGAAATCTGATCGAATTTTATGCAAAAAAAGTCGCCAATTTAAAAGATCAAAAAGGAAACGGTATCGAAATTCTTAATATTAGAACTGATATTGAGCGGGGGCTAATTTATTTTCGTTCTAAAAACGCTTACTTAGATCCTGAGGAAACCCGTTTAGGGAATTTTGATTCTTTACTTAAAAAGCAAAGCCGTCTCCTGGTGAAAGTAACCGGTAAAAAAGCTTTTATTGACCAACGGTCCAGACTCAATCCACCCACTGAATATTGGTGGTGGTGGTTGGATATTGAATATGAAAAAAATCAAAAGAAAACCATCCAAAAAAATTTACTTCATTTTGGGATTTTTTTTGTGGTCTTATTTTTAGTCTATTTTATCTTTCTGCGTCTTCCTCCTCAAGAAAGAAGGTATTTAGATTTAAATTCTTCCATTGAGAAGAAAATCGACCAATCACTGATTGAACCCGACCAAAATATAGTAAAAAATATTTACTACGATATTATTCAAGAATGCGAACAGGCACTCACACTTTTTCCAGAACGACCTGCACCCCTACTCATAAAAGGAGCCATTTCAGAAAAAATAAACCATTTATCCGATGCTCAAGCAAACTTCAATCAAGCAATGACACTTTATCCTTCCCAAGAAGATTTTCTTCTGGATCAAGCAACCTGGTATTTTCGCATAGGGATGAAAGACCAGGCAAAAGATTCTCTTTCTGCTGTCCTCAAAGAAAATCCTGATTCAATTGGAGCATTAAACTTATTAGGAACTATTTATGAGGAAGAGAATAACTATGTGGAAGCTTTAAAAGCCTATACCCGAGTACTTGAATTAGCTGAAAACCAAAATCATACCACCATGATCCCTGTTACTAAAATGAAAATCGCCATGCTCCAATTAAGGCTCCCAATGAGCCTTCCATAAATTCAAAGGTTTTTCGTTAAAAATTTAAAAGAAAAATGTTATAATAATTCGGTTTTTTAATTTTTGGTAACTTTCAATATAGGTTTAACACTTCATTAGGAGTAGGAAATTTTTATGGTTTATTTCTTCTTGATCCTTACGATGGTTTCTTTAATCCTTTTTATTATAGGATTGATTAATCCATCTCTGGTTATAGTTCGCCTAAAAAAAAGAAGATTCTTAGTCATTCTTATCTATGGTTCAATAGCCCTGGTATCTCTTCTGCTGTTGATTATAACCTCTCCTCCCCCACGACCAACTTTACCTTCAAAAGATGAATTACCTACTGTTAACAATGATATATCTGGTCAAAATATAAGCGAGAATCTCACTGATCAAAAAAACAATCAATCTTCAACTGTCGACTGGTTAAGAGAATCGGAAAAGTATTTTTTTATTAAAGAACCTGAGCCTGAACAGTATGTTTTACTTTCAATCTCCTTAGTCACACGTTTTGACCAAATAATAGAAATTATCGGAGAAACTGATCTTCCCGATGGATCGATTATTGAAATTCTTTTTCGACAACTGGGAACTCCAAAATACCCCAATCAATTTGATTTGCAAACCAGTGCTATTGTTCAAAATAATTCTTACCAGGCTACTTTCAGCGCCCCAGAAAATTATCTCTTTTCTCAGGGTCCCTTTCAGATTCGAGTTTCCTTTTCCCCTGAAAACCAAATTCCAGCCATTCAAAAATTATTTGGAAAAAGTGGAGAAAAATTAAAAGGTAAACAAAGCCGGGTTGAGAATCAAATCAAAATACTTGAAGATATCAAAGAAGTGAGCTTCGAATTTGAAATCGAGCCCTCACCTCCTAATTAGAAGACAAAATATTCTTGAGGATTTTTCTATTAGTCTTCCTGGTTCTGAAATTATAGAAAAGGAAACTGATAATCTTTTTCTTTGAAAAGGCTTAAGCAACAGTCAACAACCATTGGTTCATAAAGAATTCCTCGGTTCCTTTTTATTTCCTCCAGAGCAGTTTCTATTCCTTTGGCCGGTCGATACGGCCGGTGGGAAGCAATTGCTTCAACGACATCTGCTACGGTTAAAATTCGTGATTCTATAAGTATTTCTTCTCCTTTGAAACCAGCAGGATATCCAGTACCGTTTATTCTTTCATGATGTTGTAAAATGATATCGGCTATTGGCCAAGGAAACTCAATATCTTTGAGTATTTCGTAGCCGGCTTGGGGATGGGTTTTTATTAGACCAAATTCTAAATCAGACAATTTTG
>NZ_DAOLQM010000236.1:0-3444 GCF_035418125.1 Atribacter sp.
TTAGGGCTTCATCTTGGTTCCCCGATTTTCCAAAATATTTAAGGAGGTAGAAGAAATGTTTGGTTTTTCTAAATCGAAATGGTGTACCAAAAAGACAGCGTTTTTCCTTACGGTTATGATCATTTTCCTGGTTTTAACCCCTTTGGCTTCAGCGACTAAAATTCAATGGTTGGCCCACCCAGTTCATTTCGCTGTTACCGGTGATGGTGAGTTGCTCAAGCAATTCCAGGAAAAGACTGGAATTGAAGTAGTACCGGTGCTCTACGGAGTAGACGTCATCATGGAGAAAGCCATGATGGAAATGCTATCGGGAAGCAGCACCTTTGATGTTATCTCCTTATCCAACACGACTTGGCGCAACGATTTAGGATCGGATGTCTTCCTTGAACTTGATTCCCGCATTTCTGAAATTGAGGATTATGATGATTACGTACCCGGTCTCATCGAAGCCTTCCGGGCTGCAGACGGAAAATTGGTTGCTTTGCCGATCAGATCCGGCGCAGCTATGCTTCATTATCGAGAAGATCTCTATAATGAATACGGATTAGCAGTGCCAGTAACCATAGATGAATTTGTTAGCAATGCTCAAGCTCTCACCAAGGATACAACTGGAGATGGGGTTGTGGATGTGTATGGATACGCCTTCATGGGAAAAGAGGGATCTCAGCTTATTGATGATTTTGAAAGCTGGCTTTATCCCCATGGCGGTGCTTTTTTTGATGGTGACAAGGTTGTAGTGAATAATGAAGCCGGTGTCGAAGCCGCCGCTTTGCTGACCGATCTTCTCAATGTCTATAAGGTGGTTCCCGCCGGAACCCTTTCCTATACCTCCAGTGAAGTCAAAACTGCCATGCAGGAAGGACTGGCTGCAATGACCACCCTGTGGTGGCAATATAATATTGATTGGAACAAACCAGAACTTTCTAAAATCGCTGGTAATGCACGAATGGCTAAACTTCCGCAAAAACCCGATAAAGGATTGGGATATGGGCATATGGGTTGCTGGGCAGTATTTATTGATAAAAACTGCAAAGAAGTCGATGCTGCTTGGGAATTCATTAAGTTTATCTCCAGTGCTGAAGCCCAAAAATACATGGTCGCTCGTGGAAATGGTCCAACTCGTTTGTCAAGCTTCCAGAGTGAGGAATTTATCAATGCAGTAGGACCAGAAGCCGCTCAGATCATTGCCGATGTGTACGCCGTCGGGAAAATGCCTTCTCCCTCTCCAATCTTCCCCGAGGCTCGAGAAACAGTCGCTCGTGAGCTTCATCAAGCATTTACCGGTGCCAAAACCCCCAAACAGGCAATGGATGACGCCGCTAGCGCAATTCAGAAACTCATTCAATAAAATTTTATAACATCATCTCCCACTCGGTACTAACCTATGCCGAGTGGGAGATAAACAATTTCAAAAAGTAGCTTAGATCTGGCTTTGGAGGCTATTGAATGGCTTCAAGAAAATTTAATAAAAGTATTCCTTACTTGCTGATACTCCCAGCTCTCGCTATTATTTTCCCTTTGTTGATTTATCCGGTTTTTTATAATGTCTACCTCAGTTTTTTTTCCTGGAAAGTTCTCCCCCCAGCTTTTAATTTTGTCAAACTGCAAAATTATCTTGATGTGTTTAATAACCCGGTATTTTGGAATTCGGTGAAAATAACTCTTCAATTCACCGGAATTGTAGTTGGAATCCAATTTGTCCTTGGTTTGGGCTTGGCTTACCTTCTTAATGGTCAAAAATTTGCCAAACAAACCACTCGTTCCATTGTACTCATCCCCTATATCAGTGCTCCTGCCATAATCAGCTTAATCTGGCGTCTCCTCTGGGATCCGGACCTGGGCCAAATTAATCAGATTCTCCGTTTTTTCGGTATAAGAGGACCGGGATGGATTGCCGATCCGGCAACCTCGCTTTTTTCGGTCACGGTAACTGAAATTTGGAGGGGGATTCCTTTTGTCATTTTGGTCCTTCTCGCTGGTCTTCAAGCTTTACCCGATGAACCCTATGACGCTGCCAAAGTCGATGGAGCATCGTCAGTACAAATATTTTTTCTCATTACCGTACCGCTTTTAAAAACCATTATTTGGATTGTTCTTCTTTTTCAAACTATTTTCACCTTGCGGGCTTTCGATATCATTTGGGTTTTAACCGGTGGTGGACCGGGTGGTTCAACCCAAACTCTCAGCATCATGATTTATCGAACGATGTTCCGGTTCTGGGATGGCGGGACATCTTCAACTCTTTCGGTAATCATTCTTATCCTCACCCTGCTGATTAGTTTTGTTTTCTTCCGATATTTGTATAAGGAGATGGAAGTATGAGCCGAAAAACAGAAGGCATCATTATTATCCTGGTTGTTCTCTTTATTGCACCGGTCATTCAAATGGTCTTGATGTCTTTCAAACAACCTTTAGACTTGTTTTCAACTTTTTTGTTTTTTAAACCTACCGGTGCCAATTATGTTGATCTGTTCAGCCGGCTCAATCTCACCTACTTTTTTAAAAATAGTATCATTATCGCCTCAGGGACGGCAGTATTATCGGTGATTTTAGGGGCAGTTGCTGCCTATAGTTTCGCCCGATACAATTTTCCGATGCGAAAATTCCTCCTCTTTATGGTCCTTTTTTCTCGGATGCTTCCACCGGTAGCCGGTGTGGTTCCGCTTTTTTTAGTCATGAGGAGATTGGGTTTCACCGATACCTATGGAGGGATCATTCTTTTATATACTGCTTTTCAAACCCCCTTTGTTATCTGGATGATGCGGGGCTTTTTTCTGTCCATTCCGAGAGAACTGGAAGAAGCAGCAGTTATAGATGGATGTTCGCGACTGACTGCTTTTTTACGAATCACTCTTCCTCTCAGTCGGCCAGGTTTAGCTGCGACTTCGATTTTTGCTTTTACTCTTTCTTGGAATGAATTTCTCTTCGCCTTAATATTCACCGGTACCAATACTAAAACTATACCAGTCGCAGTACCAGAGCTGATCGGTGAAATGGGTATATTCTGGGGTCAAATCTGTGCGGCAGGAACTCTGGCGGTTCTGCCAATTTTTATCTTTTCATTTTTAGCTCAAAAACAACTCATCAGTGGTCTTACTTTCGGAGCAGTAAAAGGGTAGACCTTTATGCCGTTTCGCGGCACCAGATGAGGATGAAAAACCGAGGGGGAGTGGTCTATCCTTTTTGCTTTTTTTATTTTTTAATTCATTTTCTAACACTTAAACTAAAATTACGGTTTTTGCAAGGCAAAAATTATAATAACGTAAAGAAGAATGAATAAGGAGGTTTTCATGAACGAACAATATGATCTCATAGTCGTAGGAGGAGGTTTAGCCGGAACCTGTGCTGCTGTTGCCGCTGCACGCTTGGGATGTCGAGTTGCTCTGGTACAAAATCGTCCAGTACTTGGCGGAAATTCCAGCAGCGAAATTCGCGTTCCAGTTG
>NZ_DAOLQM010000237.1:0-3437 GCF_035418125.1 Atribacter sp.
TTCAACTCCTCCTCGGGACCATCTAAAGAAAGCTTGAGGAGGTCAACTCCGGTTTTTTCCTGAGCAATATTAAAAAAACCTCTGGTTTGCTGGGGATAGTGATCTAAAAAATCTTGCACCATACCCACTCGTTGCGATCCTTGTCCAGGAAAAAGAAATACCCATTCATCCATTGAATACTTACTCCTTTTTAAAAAGGGCGAGTCGAGTAAGGGTATTTTGAAATTCTATAAGCATAGTTTGGATAATTTCAGAAACAGGTTTAATATCCTGAATCAATCCCGAAATTTGACCAGCCATTACCGAACCCTCTTCAACATCGCCTTCACAGACGGCTCGCCGCAAACTTCCTGAACCTAAAGCTTCTATTTCTTCTCGGCTTGCTCGAAGTGTTTCTAATTCTTCAAACTTTCTGGTCAATTTATTTTTTAAACAACGAACTGGATGACCGGTGCTCATTCCGGTCATTATGGTCGATCGTTCTTGCGAATTGACTATTGCTTCTTTGTAATAAGGATGAATATTACATTCATTCGAACAGACAAAACGGGTTCCAACCTGTACTCCTTCTGCTCCCAGGGCAAATGCTGCTGCCATCCCACGGCCATCACCAATACCTCCTGCCGCAATGACTGGGATATCAAGCGCATCAACCATTTGCGGTACGAGACACATGGTGGTTATCTCTCCGATATGACCTCCCGATTCCATTCCTTCGGCAATAATAGCCTGAATACCATGACGGACCAGCCTTTTCGCTAATTGAACCGATGCAACAACTGGGATGGTTACAATCCCTCTTTTGGAAAAATCATCAATTAAGCGAGATGGGTTCCCGGCGCCGGTGGTTACGATTGGGACTCGTTCTTCTTTAACAACTTCGATTTGTTCATTGATATAGGGAGAAAGAAGCATGAGGTTCACTCCGAATGGTTTTTCAGTTTTGATTCGAACCTGGTGGATGTTCTCCCTAAGCTCATCCGCATCCATTCCACCAGCTCCAATAAACCCCAGCCCACCTGCATTGGAAACTGCTGCTACCAGGGGAGCTGTTGAAACCCAAGCCATACCCCCTTGCAGAATGGGATAATCTATTCCTAATAGTTTGGTGACACGAGTCTCCATTCTATCTCTCCTTCGTTTCAGTCCAGCTATAATAATCAGTATCCCTTATCTTTTTAGATGCGAAATGGTATTAATAGAATATTTTCCTTAAAACCTCCCACTACGAGGTCATGGCTCATATATCTAATAATAAAGTCGTTTACCTGAACGGCGCTATTCCACATAAGGATCTCATCTGACACCGCAGGTGTCATCCTGAGCCCTCGTTCCTCTTTTTTTCCTCTCTCCTGGTGGGAGAGGAAAAAAGTGAGGGAGAAGGAGTTTAAAGATTTCCGGGTTTTCATTCTCATCTCATGCAAATTGGTAGTATGCGTACCTATTTTCAATACCATCGATTCCCATAGCCGGGTTTGAGTCCCTTCTTTTATATATCATTATCTGCCTTTTAAAGCAATGTTTCCAAATGGGGAACAGCATACCTTTTATTCCTTTTATTGGATATAGTTAAGATGTGATAAACCATCACGAATTCTTTCTGCCATTTTTTGCTCGACTAAATCTTTCGCCCGGAAAATAGCACTGGTGAGATCTCGAGCCTGTGATTTTCCGTGACAAACCATACAGATGCCTTCTACTCCTAACAGGGGAGCACCACCAATTTCGCTTCGATCAAATCTTTTCCACACTTCTTTCAGTCTTTTTCGGAGCTGCTCATCGGTTATGTGTAAAAATAACATATTATTAATAAACTCAAGAAGACCTTCTCCAAATTTTAACAAGGCATTTCCAGTAAAACCATCACAGACAACGACGTCTGCTTTCCCATCGACAATGTCCTGGCCTTCAACGTTTCCAATAAATTCAAAATTTAGAAAATCACAGCGATTTTTAAAATATTGATAAGCACTCTTTACTAGCTCGTTTCCTTTTCCTTCTTCTTCTCCGATTGTCAAAAGCCCTACTCGGGGACGTTCGATATTTAAAGCCGCTTTGGCATACTCTGCTCCCATAACACCAAAATGGAGGAGCTGCTTAGGCTTACAATCAACATTGGCTCCAACATCAAGCAAAACCGTGCTCGATTTTACATTCGGTATCAAAGTAGCAATCGCTGGACGCTCAATATCAGCAATTCTTTGCAGACCAAACCAAGCAGCGGCCATTAAAGCTCCACTATTCCCAGCCGATATGAAAGCATCGATTTTTTTCTGAGCTAAGAGCTGTACTCCACGAACAATCGTCGATTGAGGTTTTTTTCGAATAGCCTCAGCTGGATGCTCTTTCATTTCAATGACTTGGGGTGTGTCTTCAATCGGAAAGCGGTCTTCTTCCATATTTAATTCGATATAGAGAGGAGATAATTTCTGCTTCGAGCCAATAACGACTAACTCCAAATCATCTAAAACCGCATTTTTAATACCCTTCAATATTTCTACCGGGGCATAATCTCCTCCCCATGCGTCAACGGCAATTTTCATACTTTTCTCCGGTTATTCTTTAGATTTTATAACCTGCTTCCCATTATAATATCCACATGCTGGACAAACCCGGTGCGAAAGACGAAAAGCGTGACAATGGGAACATTCAATCAAATTTGGAGCCTTTACAACCCAATGAGTTCTTCTTTTATCACGATTAGATCGTGAAGTTTTATTGGTAAGATTTGCCATGTATATATCCTCCCTTAAAAGTGTATCTTTTGAATTCAGGTAATCATTTTATCTTAAAATCAACCACATATAATTAGTAATCTATTCTATCCTGAAAATATCCTAATGCTTAAAAATTCCGTCATCCTGTGGCCTCGTATTCAGAAGCCGTGAGGATCTTATCTGATGCCACAGGTGTCATCCTGAGCGGTGCTTTCCCGCGTGGGGATCTCATCTGACGCCATAGGCGTCATCCTGAGGCTTCGTTTTTTGAAGCCGTGAGGATCTCATCTTTTTCTTTTTAACACAAAAAAGTGATCAAGAATGAAATCTTCAAGTCTTTCTGAAAAGAATCACCAGATGGTCGTTATGATCATCAATCGCTGTTACTTTTATTCGACTCACGTCTCACTGATTCCAATTAATGAGATTGCCACGTCGTCCAACCAAAGAACGGTTGGCCTCCTCGCAATGACGGTTTTTGATAAATATTTTCATCCTTATCTGGTGCCACGAAAGTAGCATGAAAGTCTATCCTGAAAATTCACGGGCATGATAAACCAAGCCCCTACCAAAGAATATAAAATTGTAGGGGCACAATGTATTGTGCCCATTCTTTAATTAATGTAGCAACCTACCATGGCATGTCGAATCTTGGTTTTCATCCTCATCTGATGCTGAGTGCAACACCAGGCTTACCCTGTTATATTAAAAAATGAAAAC
>NZ_DAOLQM010000238.1:0-3412 GCF_035418125.1 Atribacter sp.
TTTGCTTTTCTAAAAGTTTTCTTTTCCGGGTAATGTCTCCACCATAACATTTTGCTAATACATCTTTTCTTAGAGCAGCAACATCTTCTCGAGCAATGATTTTTCCCCCAATGGCAGCTTGAATTGTAACGGTAAACATTTGGCGAGGGATTATTTTCCTAAGACGGGTCACTAATTCTCGTGCCCGACGGGCTGCATTTTCTTCGTGGCTAATAAAGGATAATCCATCAACCTTTTCTTTGCTCACTAAAATATCCACTTTAACTAAATTGGATGAGGCGTAACCAAAAAATTCATAGTCCATACTTGCATACCCACGACTTACTGATTTAAGCCGGTTATAAAAATCGAAAAGAATTTCAGCCATGGGGAGGTGGTAACGTATAATCACCGTACTTGGATCCAAGTAAGTCATGTCTTGCAAAACACCTCGCTTGGATTGGCAGAGGTCCATAACTCCACCAATGGCAGTCGATGGAGCTATAATTTTCATTTCAACAATTGGTTCCTCGGCTTCTTCAATTTCTCCTGCAGGAGGGAAATCCCGAGGGGATTTTACTTCAATAATTTCCTCATTTTTGGTCAAGACATGATAAACCACATGAGGAGCAGTTGCTACCACTTCAATGTCAAACTCTCGTTCGATACGTTCTTGAATGATTTCCATATGGAGTAAACCTAAAAATCCACAGCGAAAGCCGAATCCCAAAGCTTCAGAAATATCTGGTTCGTACATCAAAGACGCATCGTTGAGTTGGAGTTTTTCCAATGCCTCTTTTAAGATCTCATACCCTTCGGCATTCACTGGATAAAAACTACAAAAAACCATCGGTTTTGCCTGTTTATAACCCGGTACGGCTTGAGGAGTCGGATTGGCCGCCGAAGTTATGGTGTCTCCGACCCGACAATCTTGAATAGCCTTTATATTACAAGAAATATATCCAACCTCACCAGGCCCGAGAGAATCAATCTCTTTCATGTCAGGATTAAAAATACCTATTTCTATTACTTGGTATTTCTGTTTATTTGAATACATCATGATTTCAAAACCCTTATGAATGAGTCCTTCAAAAATTCGTATAAAAGGCAAAACCCCCCGATAGGAATCATATACCGAATCAAATACCAAGGCCTTTAAGGATTTTTCTCTCTGGCCTTGAGGGGATGGAATATAGTCAATTACTTTTTCTAAGAGTTCTTCAACTCCCTCTCCCAATTTGGCACTCACCAAAGTAATAGGAAGATGGTCTGGACCAAGAATACTCTCAATTTCTTCATAAACTCGAGCGGGATTAGCTGAAGGAAGATCTATTTTATTGATTACCGGCAATATAGCCAAACCTTGGGTTAAAGCTATATTGGTATGAGCTAAAGTTTGTGCCTCAACACCTTGAGTGGCATCAATTACCAATAATGCTCCTTCACAAGCCGCTAAACTTCTTGACACTTCATAACTGAAATCGGCATGACCGGGGGTATCGATCATATTAAAAACATAAGAGGAATTCCGCTGAGAAGAAAAATACTGCAATCTTACCGCTTTTGCCTTGATAGTTATTCCTCTTTCTCGCTCCAAATCCATACGATCCAATACTTGATCTCGCATTTTTTGTTTAGGAATAGTATGGCATAAATCCAATATCCGATCAGCCAAGGTTGATTTTCCGTGGTCGATATGAGCGATTATACAAAAATTACGAATCGATTGATTCTCTGTCATAATATTAACCCTTTCCTACTAGCTTACGTAAAATAAAAGACCATATAGATTTTCCTTCTTTCAATCCTATAGATTGAGACAGTAAGATATATATCAAGCTAAAAACGACTACCGAAATCCCGAAAAAGGCCAGCAGCGATAGTATACTCTGTAAGTTTTGCACAACATGAAGGATACCCCAGCAAAGCCCGATAAACAGAAGATTTAAAATTATTATCTTAACCAACCAATAGCAAAAGGTATGGTCTTTTTCATAAAAAGCATGTTTTCTCTTGAGAGAAATAAATAAACAGATACAATTGAGTACTGCCACCAGAGAGGTTGCCAAGGCTAAACCACTAAAACTTAAATAACGAACCAATATTAAATCTAAAACTACATTTACACCTACCATAATAACACTGATTCGAACTGGTGTCACAGTATCCTTAAGCGAATAGAAGGCTTTGGTGATAATGTGATTCATCGAGAAAAAAACCAGTCCGGGAAGGTAAAACAAAAGACTCTGGGCAGTCATCTGAGATGCAACCGTGTCAAACATTCCTCGTTCATATATTAAGCGTATGGCTTCATTTCGAAATATAGCCAGGTAAGTTGTAATGGGAATCATTATGAATAAAACCAATCGGATTCCTTGAGAAAAAGTATTATTCCATTCTTGAGGATTATTTTTAAATACTAACTGTGACAGGGAAGGAAGAATGGCGGTTGAAAGAGCAATACCAAAAATTCCTAAGGGGAGTTCTAATAAACGATCAGCATAATAGAGTGCGGATACCGCTCCTTCTTGACAAGTTGAAGCAATGATTCGATCGACCAAGGTGTTTATTTGACCAACTGCCAGAGCCAAGGTAACTGGCAGCATGAGTCGAATTACCTCACGAAAACCTGGGTCTTGCCAAAATTTTCTGAAAAATTTGAGAACAAATCCTTTTTTATAAAAGGGATAAAGCTGAATAACAAATTGACCAATACCACCAATCAGCACACCAATTGCTAAAGAATACGGGCCGGCATAGGCTCTGAGCAACAAAAGAGTAAGAATTGTCCCGGCATTAAAAAATACCGGCGCTATCGCTGACCAACTGAAAATGTGGAGGGTGTTCAGTATTCCCATGACCAGAGCCGACCAGGATATTATGAGCAA
The DNA here is from genome assembly GCF_035418125.1 of Atribacter sp. Lineage (NCBI taxonomy): Bacteria > Pseudomonadati > Atribacterota > Atribacteria > Atribacterales > Atribacteraceae > Atribacter > Atribacter sp. The sequence goes on from NZ_DAOLQM010000238.1 coordinate 2,868, forward strand.
AAAGGGGAACATAATACGGGTCATGTTGATAGCCATATGAATTTTATCCGGTTCGGAACGAAAGCCAACTCCAACCATCTCAACGATCCAAGGTGAAAAAGCTATTCCTATAACGCAAACAACTGATACTACCAAGGTAAGACCGGTAAATATTGAATAAATAAACTTTTGGGATTCATCGTGGCTTTTTTCCGAATATTGAGAAAATACCGGAATAACTGAAGTACTGAGTGCCCCCTCTGCAAACAAGCGACGAAGTAGGTTTGGTATGGTGTAGGCAACAAAAAATACATCAGTTACCCAAGAAGCTCCAAACATCGAGGAAACCAGGATTTCCCTGATGAGTCCGGTAATACGGGAAAGAAATGTACCAGCTCCAACTACCGCGGTGTTTCTGATGAGTGATCGTTCTTTAGTCATACTCTCATTATATACGAATCATATTATTCTTGTTAACTAATAAATAAAGTAACGTTTCTTACTTATTCAAAAAAATAGGGCTGAAGATCATCTCTCCAGCCCTATTCTCAAGTACTCTCATATTA
>NZ_DAOLQM010000239.1:0-3395 GCF_035418125.1 Atribacter sp.
ACCCGGCAATTCTTCCAAGGCCTGAGTGACAATTTTTTCGCAACTGGGGCAAGTCATGCCCTGTATTTGAATGAATAATTTTTTATTCATCATTAATCATCCTCTATACATTACTAACATAGTAATATTAATATAATTATCATTATGAGTCAACCAATTTTATAAAAATTAACCCAAGTATTTCAATGCCAATTTATGCTGAAAATACCTGTCAGATTTTTCGACAAAATCTCCATAAAAAATAGAAATACGAGATGGAATCATCGAACAAACATGAGAAAAATATCTCAATCCGTTATTATTCAACTAAGGGAGAAATAGAATAAAATCCTACTGAAAATTAAATGAAAATCAAAGGATAAACCTAAAGGAATATAACTTATTAAAAGATTAGCTTTATTGGTTTCTGCTGGAGTACTTCTAGACCAATAACTTTTTTAACTTTTGGTCTATTGTATGGATGGGAGCAATAATCGATGATATCAAAGCGATTTAATGAATACAATAGAATTTCATATCACCGTTTTGGATATCAGAGGAAGATGAAAAATTCCTACTTAAAACCGTCATTGTGAGGAGACCAACCGTTTTTTAGGTGGACGAGGTGATAATCTCATCTTTTATGAATATTTCTTTATCATTTTCTCAGAATAACCATGAAAAAATAGAAAAGCGCTCTCACCATCGTAAAACACCATCCCTCCGAGGAGGGGAATTGCTTTAAATCATTCTTTCTCATTTTTATTTGATTATTTTTCATTCTTGTATTTTCAGGATTTACCCTCATACCATTTTGTGGCACCAGATAACGATGAAAATCCAAGATTCGACATGCCATGGCATATCACTACATTAATCGGGCCCAATAAATTGCGTTCCTATAAAATTTAAATCTTTGGTATGGGCTTGATAAATAAAGCCCATAAGTTCCCAGAATAAAACTTTTTAACAACAGTTACATATTTAAAAGGAAAAGCATCGAAACGATTTTGGTTTGTTAAAATATATTATAAAAGAAAGAGTAAACGAGTTTTTAATCAGATTTGAGCATGATTGATTTCAATGGAGGTGAAGTATGAAAAGATATATTTTGGTAATGGGGGGGCTTCTATTGTTCTTTATTCTCGGGTTTTCTTCGCTATCTCATGCACTCCTTTCCCAATCCATAAATCCGGATGAGTCTTGGTTGACCATCTATCAAGACATTGATCGAGCCTGGGTAGCGGAGAAGGTCACCCTGTCACTCCATCAGGGTGAAAATCGTTTCTTCTTAACCGGAGACAATCTTCTTCAAGAGAGATTCTACTTTCATCCCTATAATTCATCTACTTCACTCAAAGCTATTAGTACCACTCCTACAAATGGTTATCAGATAGAAATTGAAGCTCAACAGGCTGGATCTTACTCTTTTCTTCTTTCCTTTTTTATAAGTGGATTTAACTGGGAAGAGCGCTATATGGCAATTTGGGATGAAAAAAATTCTAATTTTTATCTTTACCCATCAGTCTTTCTTTCTAATCGGAAAAATATAAATTGGAAGAATGTTCACGTCAGTTGGTTGTTAGGGAAACCAGCCTTTCTATTCGATGGAGATAAGGGTGGAATTCCGGAGGAAGCAGCTCTTGGAGCTGCCGATGAAGTCCAACCTCAAGTGATGATGACGCGGGAAAGGCCAGTGGAGATGGAAAGGATATCAGAATACCAGATATTTCGTTTACCCTATATTATTGATTTACCTTCACAAAGTGTCCTGCAGGTTTTCCCGGGAATGAGAAAATTTCCCGTTAAAGAAATCATCCGATTTGATAAAGGAAATCTCAAAAGAGTTTTAAAGATGAAAAGCGAAGGAGATCCTTTACCACAAGGATGGGTGACCATATTTGGAGAAAATCAATCGGTTTTTGGGACCTTTCAGTTCCCATGGGTAAGGACTCAAGAAGAGTTTGAAATTGCAGTTGGTGCTATCAAAACTTTTCAAGTAGAACGAATTGAAAAAAGTTATAAACGATTAAAGGTCGACTGGAATGAAGATAAAAATATTGCCGATTTTTGGTCAGAAGTTATAATTGAGTTCGAGTTGGGAAACCGCGGTAGTGTACCTAAACCGGTAGAGATTATTGAGCCATTACCACCGGAGGCTAAACTCACCGGCAGTCAAGGTTGGCACTGGGAAGATGGTAATGCTCATCTGGAAATAACCATCGAACCGGAACAAGAAGAAACAGTAACCCTGAGATATGAGTTTAGGGAGGTGTGGTCATGAAAAAACTTTGGATGATATTGATCACCATCCTTTTCGTGAGTGGTATAGCTTATGCCCAGGACTTAATATTAGAGAAAAGCCCTGAAGAAATAATTGTTTTTGCCGGAGATTCGATGTTTTATCAAAGAGAAACCTGGAGGGTTGAGCTTCAAAAAGGAGAAAATATTTATTCCTGGGGGAAATCACTTACCTTAAATGATGAAGAAGTATTTATTCAGGTTGAGGGAGGAATTTTACTCAGTACCATCAATGACTCTTCAAACCAAAATACTATTGTTTCTATTTATGCCGATCAACCAACCACTGGAATGATTCACTTAACATTCCCCCTTGAATATCTTCACTTGAACTATCTCTACCAATTTTTTTGGGAACCTGATGAAATTGCTCCAGTAGGAAGGTTGCTGGTTGACATTATGAACCAAAGCCAGGAAGCGATTCGGAATAGGGTTTTTGTCATTGCTAACCAACGATTGGTTCTCAATTTGGAGCCTTTTGAAACCAAAAGGCTGATTGTCGAGGAATTTCAAATGATTAACGCTGAAAAAATTTCTCGTTATAACCCAAGCTATTTTCACGATACCAATATCCATTTCTTTTGGGATCTTCTTCTTCCTGATGCTATTTTGTTCCCTGGCAAAGCTGAATATTTTGAAAAATCCTCATCTGGAGTAGTATTTTTAGGAGAGAATTATTTATCAGGGGAAACACCCCAATTACGGGCTGAAGTGGGTGAAAGTACCGACGTTGTTGTTGAGGAAAAAGTTGAAAAACAAGAAAAATTAAACCAAATTTATAACCAGGAAGGGAAGGAAGTACTCTTTGATACTCGAGAGAAAAAAACCTATCGGGTAGCGAACCGAGGAACGGAAAAAAAGAAAATTGAAGTAGTGGTTCCTCTTCAGGCTGGATATGAGTTGATCTCGCATTCGGTTCCTTTAAGCCGAACTGAGATGAATCAAATTTCATTTATACTGGAGTTAGACGCTCAACAAGAAATAAATGTAAGCATTGAAGTATCAGGAAAAAATTTAACTTCCGGATTTGTATTTCGGTAACAGGAAACCATCTTACAACTCGGTAGGTTTCGATGATGATGAAAACGCCTTTCCTGGCTGGTTTTAGGTGAGTA
>NZ_DAOLQM010000240.1:0-3366 GCF_035418125.1 Atribacter sp.
GTTGATCACTGTATTTCTGAGCTAACCGGGCTAATTCCGGAAAGCTGGTTACTTCATCAGTGGCTATATTGAAAACTCGATGTTCGGGATGTTCTGTCTCATAAGCCAACACTGCTCCCAGGGCGGTATCTTTCACGTAGGTAAAGCCAAGACTTTGGTCTCGACCCTTTTCCAATTGAAGATTATCCAATCCTTCCATTGAGCCCAAAAGATTTCTGAATAACGGATTCATTTCCGAAGGGAGAAGCCCTGGTCCAAAGAAAAAATAAGGACGAATCACTCGAACATCAATTTGGTAGTGGTTTCCATATTGAAGAGATATATATTCTGAGCCAACTTTTCCAGCTCCGTAGAGATCGGAGGGATTAACCGGATGAGTGAGTTCTGATGGTGAATCTTTGACCTCTCCATAAACCGCTCCAGAACTAACATAAAGAAATTTTGGGACCTGGTAGAGGCGAGCAAATTCCAGCAGGTTGAGTGTTCCTACCACATTCAAATAGGTGCTGCGATAAGGATTGTTCCAGTATCGGGGAGAAGCCATCTCTGCCGGAGTATGGATGATACCTTCAATTTCATTTTCTTTAGAATGAAATATTGGTAAAATTTGGGACCATTCCAGTACATCGCCCTGAATAAAGTTAATTTGGTCTTTAAATTCTTCCAGGTAGTCAAAGGTACGTGGTTTAAGATCGACTGAAATAATTCTTTTCCCCTTTTGAGCTAAATAATAGATGATCCAGGAGCTTAAAAGCCCGTTTCCTCCAGTAACAAGAACCGACATAAGAGGTGCCACCCCCTCAAATTATTTAATCAAAAAAGATATTATTAGTTGAAATGTCGATGGTGATGTAAGTCATTTCACTCTCATCAACACATTTTCTCATAAAAAGAGAAAGAACTTTTAAAATCATTTTGCCATAGACTGGAGAACTATTCAAGGAAAGACGGTTTGGTTATTTTTCCGCGTGTGGATCTCATCTCACACCTTTTTTAAAATCTTTGCTAGGAGCTTGACTTATCATGCCAATTCTAAATCCGTCATTGCGAGGAGTTCAACCGTTCTTTGGTTGGACGACGTGGTAATCTCTCATTCACCCACTCTGTCATTCTGAAGAGCGTCTTGTACGACGTGAGAATCTCATCCTTTCCGATTCCACAATTCCACAGTGTTTAAAGATGAGATCCTCACGCCCTCAATAACGAGGGCTCAGGATGACGGGTGTGGTGTTGGATGAGATTACCACGACCTCAAAAGGCGAGGTCTCGCAATGACGGATTGGGTTGATGAGATCCTCACGCCCTCGAAAAACGAGGGCTCAGGATGATGAATAAAGGGCACACCCCCCTAACTCTTCAAAGAGGGAATTCATTTGATAGTATTTTCAGGATAGAAACCTTAAACAAAGAAAGTTTTAAAAGTAAATAGGAAGGGTTTCCGGTTTTCGAAATCAGAAGAAGAGGATACAATGTACTAAGAAAGAGTAAAGTTGTAATATTCGAAGGCAAGAATTTAAGCCTTAAATTTGGGTCATTATGAAAGTTATCTTTAAAAAGGATAGAGTATTATAGATTACTATCGGTTTTGCTGAAAAGAATTGCTGATCTGAGCTTGAAACTAACATATTTAAGAAAATGATATCAATTTCAAAAGGTTAACTGTCCAAATGAAGGAGGAAAAAATATGAACAAAATTCTTAGCTCTCGTGAGAGAGTTCTTACTGCACTGGACCATAAAGAACCCGATCGGGTCCCATTGGACCTGGGAGGATACCAATCAGGTATTACCACCATTGCTTACGAGAAGCTCAAAATCCAAATGGGAATCAATCGACCCACTAAGATCTCAGAACGCAATCAACAACTGGCGGTGATCGGTGAAGAAGTTTTAAAAGAGTTTGGTATCGACACCCGCTATGTTTTTATGAAACCATCCGCCTCCTGGGACCCTAAAGAAGGCAGTGATGAAAAGTCAACCTGGTATTTTGATGAATGGGGTGCTCAATGGAAAAAACCCCATACCAGCTTTTATTATGACCCGGTCGGGGTTCCTTTGAAAGAAGCAACGATTGAAGACCTCCGTCATTACCCCTGGCCGGATCCCAATGAAAAAAGCCGTTTTGAAAATGTCGAAAAAGAAGCCCAAGCGATTTATGATGCAGGCTATGCTCTTGGCACCACGGTATCGGGGGTTTTCGAACAAGCCTGGTATCTGGTCGGTTTAGAACGAATCATGATCGAAATCATCGAGAATCCCTCCTTTGTTGAAGCCTTACTGGATCAAGTTCTGGTCATCCTTTCCCAACAATACAGCAATTTCCTGGAGAAGGTCGGTCAGTATCTCACTCTCATTGAAATTTGGGAAGACATCAGTTCCCAGCAAGGACCATTGACCTCACCCAATATCTACCGAAAAATCATCAAGCCCCGGACTCGGGATTTGATTCAGGTCATCAAGTCAAAAACCAAGGCCAAAGTCGCCCTTCACAGCTGTGGGAGCACCAGTTGGGCGATTGAAGATTTCATTGAAATTGGCATTCAAGTCTTAAATCCGGTTCAGGTGAGTGCTGCTCACATGAACACCAAGGAATTGAAGAAAAAATATCGGGATTCAATTAGTTTCTGGGGTGGAATTGATACTCAACGGGTTCTCCCCCGTGGGACAACCCAGGAAGTCGAGGATGAAGTGAAACGACGAATTGATGACCTGGGGGAGAGAGGAGGATACCTTTTGGCACCAGTTCACAATATCCAGCCCGATGTTCCTCCTGAGAATATCATTGCCATGTACCAGACTGGCTTGTCTTATGGGCGATATCACAATGAATTGGAATTCTTCTTTTTGTGAAATTTTTCAGTTCTTAATTAAGCAATTTTAGTGCAAAAATCAGCGTATCAGCATGGTCGTAATGATTTTGATAGCTCTGATTTTTTGGTTTCATTGATCCTGAATCTATTTATTGGTTTGTTGAAAGTACCAACTCTTCATTTTGAACTAAATAAAGAAAAATCTATGGTAGAATAATGAACGACAGAAATGCAAAAAAGAAATGATATAAGGGATAAATATGGATAAACGTTGGAAAGAACTGGGAAGACTTTTAGTCAATTACTCCACAGGTGTTCAACCACATGAACGGGTTATGATTGCGATGACCGAAGTTGAAACCTATCCTTTGGTTCAGGCCGTCTATGAAGCGTGTATTCAAGCAGGTGCCCACCCACAGGTGCAATTTTTATCTGAAGAATTAAATCGTTCTTTGCTCAAACACGGGTCAAATCAACAAATCGAGTGGCTTCCTGAAATAGAAGCATATAGTATGGAATGGGCTGATGTCTATATTGGATTACGGGGTGCCCACAATC
>NZ_DAOLQM010000241.1:0-3343 GCF_035418125.1 Atribacter sp.
ATAACAATATGGAACAAATTTTACAAAAGAAAACTTCAACCCTCTATCCCTGCCCTTATGAATGTCCGGCTTACGGAAAAGATATTCAATATTATGCTCATATGCTTCCACAAACTGATGCCATCCTTGATCGGGCAATCAATATCAGCGTTGGTGTTGTTGATAAAGGTTTAGGTTCAGGGTTTGGTATCAATATTAATTCGAGTGACGAGGATATTCAAGCAGTAGTAGAGAAAGTTGAAAAAATTATGAAAGAAATTTCATAGAATTATTGGTTTTTTATAGCTTGGAAGATAATTCTTTATGATTTGGAAATGAATTAAATAGAAGTCAAAAAAAGGAGGTGGTTGGTTATTTAAATTATGAGTGATCAAATGAGGATTAAGGGAAGTAGTTATCAAACCAATTTTGATTAAGAATGAGGAGGAAACTATGAAACACAAACTTTCAATATTAATATTTGTTTTCGTTGTAATGAGTCTGGTTTTAAGTTTAACTTTTAGTGCAGTTTCGCAAGAAAAACAAATCGTTCTTGGTACATCAATCATTACTTATGAACATCCCTTTTACATTGATGTTGTAAACGGTATGAAGAAAGCAGCTGAACAAGCTGGCGTCGAAATGTTATTGGATGATCCCAAAACCAAACTCGATGCCCAAGTAAAGGCTTTAGAAACCTATATTACCCGAGGAGTAGATGCAATTGTTCTTTTTGGAGTCGACCCGGAAGGCGTAGTGCCGGTTGTTGAAGAAGCAATTGCCAAGGGAATACCAGTAATCACGGCTGATATGGAGTTAGTAACTGATAAAGTGGTTACTTTTATAGGCTCAGATAATTACCAGATTGGGACCGAAGTTGGAGGGTGGACTAAAGCTTATATTGAAAAAGAAATGGGTGGAAAAGCAAAGATTGGTGTGCTTTGGTGGGCGGTCTCGGTTGCTCAGCAACAACGTACCCAAGGTTTTCTTGATCAAGTCACTCAGTTGCCGGGTGTTGAAATCGTAGCCCAACAAAACGTTGAAGAAGGACTTCGCGAAAACGCCATGACAGTTGCAGAAAATATCATGACCGCGAATAAAGATATTGATTTTCTTTTTGGTGGAAACCAGACCTGTACGATGGGAGCCGTCTCGGCGGTGGAAGCAGCTGGAGCCAATGTAAAAGTAGTTGGTGTAGACATCGATACTGAAATGGTCCAGGCAATTAAAGATGGGAAATTATTTGCTACTGTAGCCCAACAGCCAATTGTTTTAGGATCGACTGCTATTGAAACAGCTTTAAATAAATTAAAAGGCGAAGAAATCCCAAAAAGAATAACCATTCCAGTGCTTTTAGTTTCCCAAGAAAATTTGGAAGAAGCCACTCAAGCATTAGAAATTCTTGACTATTAGTTGGTTTTAGGATGATATAACGGAATAAACCTTGAGGGAGAGAAATGAGTTTTCTCTCCCTCATTTAAATTAAAGGAATAAGAATATCTCTTTCATCACTATTTGTGAAGGAGGATCAACGAAAAACGAGGGATTTAATATGCATGAAGAACCCATTTTAAAAATGAAGAGTATTTCTAAGAAATTTGGATCAGTACAAGCTTTATATCAGGTAGACTTTGAACTTTATCCTAATGAAATACTTGGTTTATTGGGGGATAATGGCGCTGGGAAATCAACCCTAATTAAAATTATTGCTGGTGTTTTTAGTCAAGATGAAGGTGAAATCTTTATTCGTGGTAAATCGGTTACTATTTCTGATCCAGCTGGAGCGAAGGAATTAGGTATTGAAACGGTTTATCAAGATTTAGCTCTGGCCACGAAGCTCAACATTGCTGAAAATATTTTTCTTGGTCGAGAGAAAATGAAAAAATTCCTAAAGACACCCATTCAAATATTAGATAAAAAGCGGATGGAAGCAGAAACCAAACCATTATTAGAAAGATTACGAATTGCTTTAGATCCAAAGTTAAAAGTTGGAACTTTATCTGGAGGACAACGCCAAGCCACTGCTATAGCAAAAAGTGTTTTTTGGGAGGCGAAAATTATCATCATGGATGAGCCGACTGCTGCTTTAGGTGTTGCCGAAACTGCTAAGGTGCGTCAGATCATTTTAGATTTAAAAAAGCACGGAGCGTCAGTGATCCTCATCAGCCATAATCTTGAAGATGTTTTTTCAGTTGCCGATCGCGCTATCGTTTTAAGAGGGGGAATGAGGGTTGGTGATCGAATCATCAAAAATACAACTCGCGATGAAATTGTTAAACTTATGGTTTCAGGTGAACAAAAGCAAGAAATGAATAACGCACCAGCGATTAATGTTGTGAGTTAAAGACTTTAATGAAAAACTATCCTTTTTAGTACATTACAATTGAATGATTAAAAAATGGATGTTTGATTTTGAATAATATCTTTTAGGAGAGAAATTCACTATGAGTCAAGAAAAAAAATCGACTTTGGGCTGGTTTATGTTTCTTTTTGAAAACTATGGTTTATTGCTCGGATTTATTTTTTTATGTTTGTTCTTATCGATTGCTTCTCCTTATTTTCTTACTGTGGAAAATATATTAAATGTTGGGAGACAGATATCTATCACTGCCATAGTAGCTTTTGGTATGACATTTGTAATTACTGCTGCTCAAATTGATTTGAGTGTAGGTTCAGTGATAGCTTTAACCGGCGTAACTGCCGCTGCCTTTCTCCGTCAAGAAAACTATCCACTTGGTTTATGGGTGATCGCCATATTTGCTATAGGGCTCATAATTGGGCTTTTGCATGGTTTTTTTGTTGCCAAGCAAAAAATACCGGCTTTTCTACTTACTTTAGCGACAATGGGTATTCTTCGTGGAATTGGTTTTATCTATACTCAAGGAAGACCGATTTATATAAAATCAGAAAGCTTTCGCTCTTTGGGCCGAGGGTTTATTGGCCCTATTCCTACGCCTATTATTTTGATGCTGGTTATTTGGATTATTTGTTACTTTATTTTTACACAAACAAAATTTGGTAAATATGTATCAGTAGTTGGAGAAAACCAAGAAGTTGCCAGGATATCAGGGATTAATGTCGACAAAATATTTATCTATGTTTTTATTCTTCAGGGAATTCTTGCTGCAATAGGAGGAGCTATTATGGCTTCTCGTCTTGGTACCGGATCTCCACAAGTTGGTCAGGGTGAAGAATTAGATGTCGTTTCAGCAGTTATCCTTGGTGGTACCAGTTTAAATGGAGGAGAAGGAAAGATGTTTGGAACTTTATTAGGAGCTATGATCATAGGCACTCTCCTTAATGGAATGACCTTACTGAATGTATCTCCTTATATTCAAATGGTTATCCGTGGTTTGGTTATTTT